>NZ_CAXBJS010000090.1:0-10799 GCF_963976025.1 uncultured Arenimonas sp. | reverse complement strand
GCCGCAGGACGTGGAGCGGCTGGCCAACCTGGCCGGGCCCTTCGACGAGCACTTGCGCCAGATCGAGCTGCGCATGGGCGTGGAGATCGCCAACCGCGGCCATATTTTCCGGGTCACAGGCGAAGGCAAACCCGTCGAAGCGACGGAGAAGCTGCTGCACGCGCTGTACGAAGAAACCGCGACCGAGACCCTCGACCCGCACAAGCTGCACCTGCGCATGGGCGAAGCCAGCCTCGATCACATCGACGACAGCTTCGCGCCGCAGGACGTGGCCATCCGGGTCAAGCGCGGCACCATCCGCGGGCGCGGCGACAACCAGCAGAAGTACCTGCACGCCATCGCCACCCACGACATCAACTTCGGCATCGGCCCGGCCGGCACCGGCAAGACCTTCCTGGCCGTGGCCATGGCGGTGGAAGCCCTGAACGAAAGCCGCGTGCAGCGCGTGCTGCTGGTGCGCCCGGCGGTCGAGGCCGGCGAAAAGCTCGGCTTCCTGCCCGGCGACCTCAGCCAGAAGGTCGACCCCTACCTGCGGCCGCTCTACGACGCGCTGTACGAGATGCTGGGCGTTGAAAAAGTGGCCAAGCTGCTCGAGCGCAACGTCATCGAAGTCGCGCCGCTGGCCTACATGCGCGGCCGGACGCTGAACGACGCCTTCATCATCCTCGACGAGGCCCAGAACACCACCATCGAACAGATGAAGATGTTCCTGACCCGCATAGGCTTCGGCAGCACCGCGGTGGTCACCGGCGACCTGAGCCAGATCGACCTGCCCAAGCACCAGAAGTCCGGCCTGCGCGACGGCATCGACGTGCTGCGCGGCGTGGACGGCATCAGCTTCACCTTCTTCACCGCCCGCGACGTGGTGCGCCACCCGCTGGTGGCGCGCATCGTCCGGGCTTACGATGCGCGGGACGGCAAGGAGTCGCAGGAATGAGCCGGACACCGCTGGACCTGGACGTAAGCGTCAGCTACGGGCTGCCCCGCAAGGGCCTGCCGGCCGCGGTCAGCTTCCGGCGCTGGGCCGAGGCCGCCGCCCGGGGCCGCATCCGCCGCGGCGACCTGGCCATCCGGGTGGTCGATACCAAGGAAGGGCGGGCGCTGAACCGCCACTACCGCGGCAAGGACTACGCCACCAACGTGCTCAGCTTCCCGGTCGACCTGCCCGAGGGCGTCGACCTGCCCCTGCTCGGGGACCTGGTCATCTGCGCCCCGGTGGTCGCCCGCGAGGCGAAGGAACAGGGCAAGCCCCTGGCCAGCCACTACGCCCACCTCACCGTGCACGGCGTGCTGCACCTGCTGGGCCTGGACCACGACGACGAGCGTGAAGCCGAGGCCATGGAGCTGCTGGAGCGCGAGATCCTGGCCGGCCTGGGCATCCCCGACCCCTATTGAAGCCGGTTAAACTCGACCTCCCGCCCCCTTGGCGCCCCTGAACCCAGAAATGTCCGAAGATTCCCCTAGTAGCCCGCCGGAACGCCGCTCGTGGCTTGAACGCCTGAGCCAGGCCTTTTCCGGCGAACCCGAGACCCGCGAGGACCTGCTCGAGATCCTGCGCGAGGCCCAGGCCAACGGCCTGCTCGAGGCCGACACCCTGAAGATGCTCGAAGGCGCCCTGTCGGTGTCCGAACAGCAGGTCGGCGACATCATGGTGCCGCGTTCGCAGATGGTATCCCTGCCCATCGACGCGAAATTCCTGGACCTGATGAACCTGGTGGTCGAGTCCGGCCACTCCCGCTTCCCCGTGCACGGCGAAGATCGCGACGAAATCCTGGGCATCCTGCTGGCCAAGGACCTGCTGCGCGGCATGGTCAGCGACGGCGGTCCCGGCAGCGTGCGCGAACTGCTGCGTCCGGCCGTGCTCATCCCCGAATCCAAGCGCCTGAACGTGCTGCTCAAGGAATTCCGGCTCTCGCGCAACCACATGGCCATCGTCGTGGACGAACACGGCGGCGTAGCCGGCCTGGTCACCATCGAGGACGTGCTCGAGCAGATCGTCGGCGAGATCGACGACGAACACGACGACGCCGACGAAACCAAGCTCATCGCCGCCCAGGCCGACGGCCAGTACCTGGTGGATGCGCTGACCCCGATCGAAGACTTCAACGAACGTTTCGGGGCCGATTTCCCGGAAGACGAATACGACACCATCGGCGGCCTGGTCACCGCGGCCATCGGCCACCTGCCCGAAGCCGGCGAGGACCTGGGCCTGGGCCGCTTCCACTTCCGCGTCGGCCGCGCCGACCAGCGCCGGGTGCACACTTTCATCGTCAGCGTGCATGGCGAGGACTGAGGGCCGGCGCCACGCCGCCTGGTGGCTGCTGTGCCTGCTGGCCTGGCTGCTGCCGGGCCTGGCCATGGCCGCGCCGCGCATCGGCGTGCTGACCATGGAGCCGGGCGAGATCTTCTGGGAACGTTTCGGCCACAACGCCATCGTCGTCGATGACCCGGCCGCGGCCCGGCCGCTGTCGTACAACTTCGGCTTCTTCGACCTGGATGAACCCGGCTTCCACTGGAATTTCATCCGTGGCCGCATGGAATACCGGCTCGAAGTGCTGCCCGCCGCCAGCGACCTGGCCTATTACGAACGCACCGGCCGCGGCGCGGTGATCCAGTGGCTCGACCTCACGCCCGAAGAAGCCCGGGCCATGGCCGCGCGCCTGGCCGTGAACGCGCTGCCCGAAAACGCCCGCTACACCTACGATTATTACGACGCCAACTGCTCCACGCGCGTTCGCGACGCCATCGATGAAACCCTGGGCGGCCAGCTTCGCGCCCAGCTCAGCGGGCGTTCGCAGGGCAATACCTTCCGCAGCGAATCGGTGCGCCTGGCCGCGCCGGCGCCCTGGATGGCGCTGGGTTTCCACGTCGGCCTGTCCGGCTACGGCGACCGGCCGCTGTCGCGCTGGGACGAATCCTTCATCCCGATGCGCCTGCGCGACGCCCTGCGCGAAGTAAAACGCACCGACGGCCGCCCGCTCGTGCTGGCCGAAGAACGGCTGCTGCCGCACCGGCTGGTGCCGCCGCCGGCGGAGGCGCCGCGGCTGCGCACCCAGGCCTTCCTGGCCGGGCTGGCGCTGGCGCTGGCGGTGCTGGTCGCCGGCAAGCGCGCGCCACGTGCCCTCGCCGCCGGCGCCCTGGCCTTCTGGCTGCTGGCCGGCGTGGCGGGCCTGGTGATGGCCTTCATCTGGTTCGGCACCTCGCACGTGGCCGGGCATGGCAATGAAAACCTGCTGCTGCTCAGCCCGCTGTGCCTGGGCCTGCTGCCCGGCGCCTGGGCCAGGCTGCGCGGGCGCGTCCCGTCGAACCGGTTCCGCATCCTGCTCTGGGTGGTCGCGGGCAGCGCCGCGGTGGCGGGCTTCCTGAAGTTCCTGCCCTTCCTGCCCCAGGAAAACGTCGAATGGGTGCTGTTGCTGCTGCCGCTGCACTGGGCGCTGCTGCGTACCATGGACCCCAAACCCACGGGCGGAGACGAATAATGGACGCACCCGCTTCGGCCACCATCGTCAATTGCGTGCGCTACGCCAGCGACGGCGCCCGCAGCGACATCTCCCTCGACGCCATCAGCGACGTGCTGGCCGTGGACGACGGCAGCTTCGTCTGGGTCGGGCTGTACGAGCCCGCGCCGGCGCTGCTGGACAAGCTGCAGGAAGAATTCGGCCTGCACGACCTGGCCATCGAGGACGCCCAGCACGCCCACCAGCGGCCCAAGATCGAGGCCTACGGCAACACGCTGTTCATCGCCGTGCACACCGCCCAGGCCCAGGGTGGCAAGGTCAGCTTCGGCGAGACCCACCTGTTCATCGGTCCGCGCTTCCTGGTGACGGTGCGGCACGGCTCCTCGTTGTCCTACAACGGCGTGCGCAACCGGGTCGAACGCGAGCCCGAGCTGCTGGCCCTGGGGCCGTCCTACGGTCTGTATGCGGTGCTCGACTTCATCGTCGACAACTACCTGCCGATCGTCGACGAGTTCCGCGACCAGCTCAACGCGCTGGAAAAGGACATTTTCGCCGAAAGTTTCAGCCGCGAAACCGTGCGCAAGCTCTACGACCTCAAGCGCCGGGTCACCACCCTGCGCCTGGCCGTGGCGCCCATGCAGGACATCACCGGCCAGCTGACCCGCGTGCACACGCAGCTGGTGGGCGAAGAAATGCGCCTGTACTTCCGCGACGTCTACGACCACACCCTGCGCGTCAACGACGCCACCGACACCCTGCGCGAGATGCTGACCGCCGCGATGTCGGTGAACCTGGCCCTGGTCACCGTGTCCCAGGGCGAGGTGGTCAAGCGCCTGGCCGGCTGGGCGGCGCTGCTGGCGGGGCCGACCCTGGTGGCCAGCTGGTACGGCATGAACTTCCCGCACATGCCCGAGTTCGCCACCCGCCTGGGCTACCCGCTGGTGGTGGGCGTCACCCTGACGGTGGTGGTCGGCCTGTTCATCATGCTGCGCCGGGCAAAGTGGATCTGAGCCGACGCCGCGCAGCTTGACGGAGGTCAAGGCATATCCCGCCTCCGGCCGGCACGATGCCTGCCATGGCTGCCATCCCCCCCTTCGACGCCGACCTGCTTCGCCGCTACGACCGGCCCGGTCCGCGCTACACGTCCTACCCGACCGCCCCGCAGTTCAAGCCGGGCTTCGGGGAGACCGACTTCGCCCGCGCCGCGCGCCTGAGCAACGACGACCCGATCCCGCGCCGGCTGTCGCTGTATGCGCACGTGCCGTTCTGCTTCAGCCCGTGTTTCTACTGCGGCTGCAATCGCATCATCACCCGCGACAAGGCGCGCGCCGGCACCTACCTCTCGCGCCTGGTGCGCGAGGTGGCGATGCTGGGCCCGCTGTTCGACCGCGACCGCGAGGTGCTGCAGGTGCACCTGGGCGGCGGCACCCCGAACTTCTTCACCGCCAGCCAGATCGGTGAACTGCTCGAGAGCCTCAACACCCACTTCCGCTTCAGCCAGTCGCCCACCCGCGACTTCTCGATCGAGCTCGACCCGCGTTTCGTCGACAAGGGCGACATCGAGGCCCTGGCCTTCATGGGCTTCAACCGCGCCAGCCTGGGCGTGCAGGACTTCGACCCGGCCGTGCAGGCCGCGGTGAACCGCCTGCAGTCGGTGGAAGAAACCCAGGCCGTCATCGACGCCTGCCGCCAGCACGGCTTCCGCTCGGTCAACGTGGACCTTATCTACGGCCTGCCGCTGCAGACCCGGGCCGGCTTCGGCAAGACCCTGGACACCGTCATCGCGACCCGCCCCGACCGCCTGGCCGTGTACAGCTACGCGCACATGCCGCAGCTGTTCCGGGCCCAGAAGCAGATTGAGGACTCCCAGCTGCCCAGCCCGGAAGACAAGCTGGGCCTGCTGCAGCTGGCGATCGAAAAGCTCTCGGCCGCCGGCTACCGCTATATCGGCATGGACCACTTCGCCCTGCCCGGGGACGACCTTTCGGTCGCCCAGGAACGCGGCAGCCTGCACCGCAACTTCATGGGCTACACCACCCACGCCGACTGCGACCTGATCGGCATGGGCGTGAGCGCCATCAGCCACGTGGGCGACACCTACAGCCAGAATCCGCGCGACCTGGCCAGCTGGGAAATCGCCATCGACAACGGCCACCTGCCGACCTGGCGCGGCATGGAGCTCGACGCCGACGACGTGCTGCGGGCCGACCTGATCCAGCAGCTGATGTGCCAGGGGGAAGTGGACATCCCGGCGCTGGAAGAGCGCCACGAAATCGACTTCGCCCGCTATTTCGCCGCGGAGCTGGACCGCGTGGAGGCCCTGAAGGCCGACGGCCTGGTGGAAACCTCCCCGACCCGGATCACGGCCACCTCGCGCGGGCGGCTGCTGCTGCGTATCATCGCGGCATGTTTCGACCGCTACCTGCACCAGCCCCAGGCCGAGCCGGCCCGGTTCTCCAAGGCCATCTGACCGCGCCGGGGAGCGCCGCGTGAGCCCGACGGCCCGCCGGCCCCGGCACAATCCGATCGCCGACGACGGCGACCAGCTGCATTTCTGCAGCACTTGCGCGTTTTCCGACGCCTGCCTGTCGCAGGGTTACAACAAGTCGGACCTGATGGACCTGCACGTGCTGGTCGAACACGTCGGCCCGTTCCACGAAGGCGAGCACATCTTCCGGGAAGGCGACGAGTTCAATGCCATCGCGGCGGTGCGCGCGGGCACGGTGAAGACCTACGTGCTCGACGCCGCCGGCCACGAGCAGGTGCTGGGTTTCCACCTGCCGGGCGAGATCATCGGCCTGAACGCAATCAGCGAGGCGCGCTACCCCTGCAACGCGGTGGCGCTGGACACGGTGATGCTGTGCCGGTTCTCGTTCCCGAAGATGGCGCTGCTGGCGACGCGCATGCCGGGGCTGCAGGCGCAGCTGTTCCGGCTGCTCAGCCAGGACATCGGCAAGGCGGCGCTGCTGGCGGGCGACTATACGGCCGACCAGCGCATGGCGGCCTTCCTGGTGGCGCTGTCGCGGCGCTTTGCTCAGCGCGGTTTTTCGGCCACGCGCCTGCACCTGACGATGACCCGCACCGACATCGCCAACTACCTGCGCCTTGCGCCGGAAACGGTCAGCCGGGTGCTGCGGCGCCTGCAGGAAGACGGGATGGTCAAGGTCGATCGCCGCGAACTCGAGATCCTCGACGCCGGCCGCCTCGAAACCCTCGCCCTGGCCGTCCTGCGCAACTAGCCTGCTCCAGTTGGGAACGCCTTCAGGCGCGACTCTTCTGCGCTTGACCTGGGTCAGTGACCGGGGGGCGCCCGAACCGGACCATGGCGGCATCCTGTCAGGAGAGCCGTCATGAGCAGCACCAAGAAACTGTGGTTGGGCCTTGCCGCCCTGCTGGTGGTTTCGTTTTCCGCCCTGCTGTGGGTGGGCAGCGAGATCCACCGCGTCATGCCACCCATCCCGGAACAGGTGGTCACCACCTCCGGCCAGGTGGTCTTCACCAAGGAAGACATCCAGACCGGCCGCGTCGTCTGGCAGTCCATCGGTGGCCAGCAGTTGGGTTCGATCTGGGGCCACGGCGGTTATGTCGCCCCCGACTGGACCGCCGACTGGCTGCACCGCGAGGCCGTCGAGATTCTCGACCGCTGGGCCCGCGCGCAATATTCCGCCCCCGGCTACGACGCCCTGGGCAAGCCCGAGCAGGCCGCCTTGCAGTCGCGCCTGCAGGACATGATGCGCACCAACACCTTCGACGAAGCCAAGGGCACCATCGTCATCGACGATGACCGCCTGGCGGCCATCCACAACGTGTCCGCGCATTACCAGAGCCTGTTCAGCAACGACCCGGCCACCAAATCCCTGCGCGAAGCGTATGCGATGAAGGAGTCCACCGTCGCCGACGCCGAACACCGCCGCCAGATGACCGCCTTCTACTGGTGGACCTCCTGGACCGCGGTCACCCAGCGCCCGGGCAAGGAAATCAGCTACACCAACAACTGGCCCTACGACCCGCTGGTGGGCAACGAGCCGCCGTCGAACCTGCTCATGTGGACCGTGTTCAGCGTGCTGTTCCTGATCGCCGGCATCGCCCTGCTGGGCTGGCACTACGCCGTCAACCACGAACGCGACGAGGATCCGAAGCTGCCGCTGACCGACCCGCTGGCGGACGTGAAGGTGACGCCGTCGATGAAGGCCACCGCCAAGTATTTCTGGCTCGTGGTCGCACTGTTCCTGGCGCAGATCCTGCTGGGCGCGATGACCGCGCACTACCAGGTCGAAGGCCAGGACTTCTACGGTTTCGCGCTGTCCGAGATCCTGCCCTACTCGCTTACCCGCACCTGGCACACGCAGCTGGCGGTGCTCTGGATCGCCACCGCCTGGCTGGGCATGGGCCTGTACATCGGACCGGCGATTTCCGGGCATGAACCCAAGTACCAGGCGCTGGGCGTCAACGTGCTCTGGGTCTGCCTGATCATCATCGTGGTCGGTTCCTTCGCGGGCCAGTGGTTCGCGGTGATGCAGAAGCTGGGGCTGGCCAACAACTTCTGGTTCGGCCACCAGGGCTGGGAATACGTGGACCTGGGCCGCTTCTGGCAGTGGTTCCTGTTCCTGGGCCTGGGCATCTGGCTCACGCTGGTCGGCCGCTGCCTGGTGCCGGCCATCCGCATGGGCGGTGAGTCCAAGTCCATCACCACCCTGTTGTTCCTCTCCACCGTCGCGATCGGTCTGTTCTACGGCGCCGGCCTGCTGTGGGGCGAACACACCCACCTGTCGATGGTCGAATACTGGCGCTGGTGGGTGGTGCACCTGTGGGTCGAAGGCTTCTTCGAAGTGTTCGCCACGGCCGTCATCGCCTTCCTGTTCACCAAGCTGGGCCTGATCAAGACCACGACGGCGACGGTGGCCGTGCTCTTCGCGACCATCGTGTTCATGGCCGGCGGCGTGCTCGGTACCCTGCACCACCTGTACTTCACCGGCACGCCGACCGCGGTGATCGCGCTTGGTGCGTCCTTCTCGGCGCTGGAAGTGGTTCCGCTGGCCTACGTCGGCTTCGAGGCTTACCACACCTTCAAGCTGGGCAAGGCGACGCCGTGGATGCAGCGCTACAAGTGGCCGATCCTGTTCTTCACCGCGGTGGCGTTCTGGAACCTGGTGGGCGCCGGCCTGTTCGGCTTCCTGATCAACCCGCCGCTGCCGCTGTACTACATGCAGGGCCTGAACCTGACCCCGCTGCATGGCCACACCGCGCTGTTCGGCGTGTACGGCATGCTGGGCATCGGCCTGATGCTGTTCTGCCTGCGCGGCATGAAGCCGCAGGCGATCTGGCCGGAGGCGCCGCTGCGCACCGCGTTCTGGTCGCTCAACATCGGCCTGTCGGGCATGGCGCTGTTCACCCTGCTGCCGCTGGGCATCCTGCAGGTCAACGCCGCGATGAACAACGGCTACTGGTTCGCCCGCTCGGCCGAGTTCATGCAACAGCCGATCGTGGACATGCTGGTGTGGATGCGCGTGCCGGGCGATACGCTCTTCAGCGTCGGCGCCCTGGCCCTGGCCTGGTTCGTGCTGCGGCTGTGGATCGCCCCGAAATCGGCCCCGGTGCCGGTGGACGGAGCGACCGAGTCGGCGCGCTGACAACACGTCTCTCCGATGCGTGATGTTCGGGGCCACTTCGGTGGCCCCTTTTTTTCGGCCATCGCCAATGCGAATGACTTGCGTCAAGGCGTCGGCCTCGCGGGCACCCCACCATTCCCCCATGGCTGACACAACGACCCAGAACCCGTTCCCGCTGGCCGCAATCGCCGCCGCGCCGCACCGCCTGCTGTTTTTCATCGGCGCGGCCAACGTGCTGGCGGCCATGGCCTGGTGGACCGGCTGGCTGGGCGGGCGGCTGCCCACGCCGACGGTGCCGGCGGGCTGGATGCACGCCTTCATCATGCAGTACCAGGTGCTGCCGACCTTCATCTTCGGCTTCCTGCTGACGGTGTTCCCGCGCTGGATGGCGCAGACCGACGCCAGCCGCTGGCACTACCTGCCGGTGGGCCTGGGGCTGGTGCTGGGCCAGGTGCTCACCCTGGCTGGCCTGCTGGCGGGCTCGGCGCTGCTGCTGCACATCGGCGTGGTCAATACCCTGGCCGGCTGGATCGCCGCCATGGCGGTGCTCGCCGGCTGGCTGCTGCGCGACCGCAGCGGCAACTGGCACGCGGTGTCCTGCTTCGCCGGCCTGCTGATGGGCCTGGCCGGCCTGCTTTGTTTCGTCGCCTACCTGCACATGCCGCAGGAACCGCGCCTGGCCTTCGCGATGCTCAAGATCGGCACTTTCGGGCTGCTGGTGCCGATCTATTCGACGGTGGCGCACCGCATGTTCCCGTTCTTCGCCGGCAACGTGGTGGCGGGCTACCGGCCCTGGCGGCCGATGTGGCTGCTGGCCGCCAGCTGGCCGCTGTGGCTGGGCCACCTGGCGCTGGAGCTGGCGCATCTGTACCAGTGGCTGTGGCTGGTGGACCTGCCGCTGCTGGCGATCACCGGCCTGGCGCTGTGGCGCTGGTGGCCGCGCGGCAAGGCGCCACCGCTGCTGCGCGTGCTGTTCATCGGCTACGCCTGGCTGCCGGTCGCGCTGGCCCTGTACGCCACGCAGAGCCTGTGGTTCCTGGGCACCGGCGAATTCACCCTGGGCCGCGGGCCGGTGCACGCCGTGTCCATCGGCTTCTTCGGCAGCCTGCTGGTGGCGATGGTGACGCGGGTCACCCAGGGCCATTCGGGCCGGCCGCTGGTGCTGGGCAAGGTGCCGGCGCTGGCCTTCATCGGCATGCAGGCCGTGGCGGTGATGCGCGTCGGCTCGGAATTGGCCGCCAATCCGGCGCCCTGGTTCCTGGCCGCAAGCATCGGCTGGGTGCTGGTGTTCCTGCCCTGGGTGCTGCGTTCGCTTTGGATCTATGCCACCCCGCGCACCGATGGCCGCCCGGGCTGAGGACCTTTCGATGATCGAGTTCTACTTCCAGATAAAAATGGTGCACATCGCCGCGGTGCTGGCCAGCGTCGGCCTGTTCGCGGTGCGCGGCGCCCTAGTGCTGGGCGGCGTGAAGTGGGCGATGGCGGCGCCGCTGCGCTACCTCAGCTACACCATCGACACCGTGCTGCTGACGGCCGCGTTGATGCTCCTGACCGCGCTCAAGCTCAACCCCTTCGTGGTGCCCTGGCTGTCGGTGAAGCTGGCGCTGCTGGTGGTGTACGTCGTGCTGGGCAGCCTGGCCCTGAAGCGCGCGCGCAGCCGGCGCTCCCGGGCGGTCTTCTACGTTGCCGCACTGGCGACTTTCGCCTTCATGTATTTCGTGGCCCGTGCCCC
>NZ_CAXBJS010000089.1:0-11308 GCF_963976025.1 uncultured Arenimonas sp. | reverse complement strand
CCTCTTCAAGCATGGCCAGGAACCGGCTGGCGATGGACGTGCGGGTCTCGTCGCCGCGCACCGCCGCGCCTGCGGGCAGCTGCGGCAGCGCGAACAACACCAGCAACAACAGGAATCGGACAGGCCCCATGCCTGCCACCTTAGCCCCTCAGGCGCTGGCGCGGCGCAGGATGTCCAGCACCGCCTGCGGGTGTTCGAAGCTCAGCAGCCAGACCCGGCCGTCGGCGTGCGGCAGCGCCAGCACCTTCGAGACGTCGGTGACCAGGCAAAAGGCCTTGCGCTTGTCGCGCAGCATGAAGTGGCCGGCCCAGTAGCCGGGCAGTCCGAAACCATTGGTCTTGAGCATCGGCTTGAATTCGGTGTGCTCGCGCGTGTCCACCACGCGCGCCTGGTCGAGCCGGAAGTCCGACAGCGGCGACTGCCGGCTGTAGTAGGTGGCCTTGACGCGAAGCTGCTTGCCGTCGAAGGCGACCTGGCGCCGCCACATCGGCAGCAGTATGGCCAGGATCAGCAGCGCGACCAGGGCCTGCATCGCCAGGATCAGCACGGCTTTTTCCCCTTCGGCGCGGGCGAAGGCGATAGCCAGGACCGCGGTGGTGGCCGGCACCAGCGTGCCCAGCACCACGGCGAACCAGATCGCCGCCTTGCCAATGGGGGGCAGGGCGAAGTTGCGGAAATTGTCAGTCATCGCCGTTCTCTTCCGGTTTTTTCAGGCGGCCCTGCTTGCGCAGGGCTTCGCGCAGCACGTATTCGATCTGGGCGTTCACCGAACGCAGCTCGTCGTCGGCCCAGCGCTGGACGGCGTCCAGCACCTGGGCATTGATGCGCAGCGGGTAGGCTTTTTTTTCCGCCAAGATCCCGGCCTCAGTACACGCTGCCGGCGTTCACCACCGGCTGCGTGCCGCGTTCGGCGCACAGCACCACCAGCAGGTTGGACACCATCTGCGCCCGGCGTTCGGGGTCGAGCTCGACCACGTTGCGGTCCGACAGCTGTTCAAGCGCCATCTCGACCATGCTCACCGCGCCTTCGACGATGCGGGTGCGGGCGGCGATGATCGCGCTGGCCTGCTGGCGCTGCAGCATGGCCTGGGCGATTTCCGGCGCGTAGGCCAGGTGGCTGATGCGCGCTTCGATGACGTGAACGCCGGCCTGGGCCAGGCGGTCCTGGATTTCATCGGTGAGGTGCTTGGAGATCTCGGTCGCGTGGCTGCGCAGGGCGATGGTGCCCTCTTCGTGCTGGTCGTAGGGATAAACCGTGGCCATGGCGCGCAGCGCGGCTTCGGACTGGATGTGCACGAAACTTTCGTAGTCGTCGACGTTGTAGACGGCCTCGGCCGAGTCCACGACCTGCCAGACGATCACCGAGGCGATTTCGATCGGGCTGCCGTCGAGCTCGTTGACCTTGAGCTTGCCCGACTCGAAGTTGCGCACGCGCAGGCTGACCTTCTTGGCCGAGAAGAACGGGTTGTTCCAGCGCAGGCCCTGGTCCTTGACCGTGCCCACGTACTTGCCGAACAGGCTCAGCACGGCAGCCTGGTTGGGTTCGACCATGTAGAAGCCGCCCAGTCCGACCACCACCAGCAGCATGATCAGTGCGCTGAAGAACAGCGCCATGCCGCTTGCGCCGCCGCTGCCAGGCAGGTTCTGGACGAACAGGAAGATGGCGAAACCCGCCGCGACGATCATCAGCAGCAGCGTGGGGATGCCGGGGAAGGAGCGGATGGTCTGTTCTTTCATGACGAGCCTCCTGGGGAATGAAGGGATGATATCAAATAGATATCAAAAGTCACCCCCCGGAAGTCACCCGTCCGGCCGGGCCCGGCAAAGCTTTTAAAATCAGTGGCTTGGCTAGCGGATGAGCCGGTAGCGCAGGAAAGGCGAGGGCAGCTGCTCGCTGCCGATCACGATTTCCGTGCCCGCCGGGTCGAAGGCCAGGGCCTCGGCCTGGGGCAGCCAGGGCATCAGCAGGTGCGGCATCTTGCCCCCCTGGTCCAGCACCCCGCGCCAGTCGCCGCCGCGCGGGCGGATCAGGAAGTGCACCGACTGGTAGTTCAGCACGGCCAGCACCCGGCCGTTGGGGCTCAGGTCGGCGGCGGTCACCTGGGCGCGGTAGCGGCCATAGACCGGGTTGTCCATCAGGGTCTGGGCGTTGGGCTGTTCGATGCCGGGCAGGGTGCCCAGGCGTTCGGCCACCACCGGGTCGCGGCCCGGGCGCAGTGGCACGCGGAACAGTTCCGCCGGCACGCGCTTTTTCGAGACCAGCAGGATTTCACCGGCCACGGGGTCCACGGCGGCGGCCTCGCAGTCGCGGGCGCCGTCGGGCCAGGTGAAGCGGATCGTCCAGGCCAGCAGCGCCGGCTGGTCCAGTTCACGCGGCTGTTCAAGCACGTACAGCTGCAGTTCGCGGCGCAGGCCGCCGTTGTCGCCGACGTCGGCGATCAGCAGGTAGTCGCCGCCTTCGAAGCGGAAGCTGGCCAGGTCTTCCCAGTCGCGGTTGGGCACGCCGGGTGTGTCCACGCTGCCGCGATAGCTGCCCTTGCCGTCCACCAGGTGCAGCTGCGCCGGGCTGCCGCTGTCGTTGATGGCCCAATAATGGCCGGGGAAGTGCGTGGCCGCGGCCAGGCCGCTTATTTCGCCGATGGCGCGGTGGGTCACCAGGCCGCTGATTTCAGGCTCGCTCCAGCGCGCGGCCTGGGCCGTGGCGGCGGCAAGCAGCAGGGTGGACAGCAGCATGGCGGCGAGGGGGCGGGCAGTCGGGAAACGGGTCATGTCGGGTCGTCAGGCTAGTGCCCGAGCATGACAGAAAGCAGCGCGAGCCGGCGACGCGGCGACCGCCGCTACAATGGCGGCTTCCCCGCCTTCTGAATCGCCGCCATGTCCGACCAGACGTCCGTCACCCTGGGCACGCCGCTGTCCGCCTCCGCCCGCCGTGTCCTGCTGCTTGGCTCGGGTGAGCTGGGCAAGGAAGTCGCCATCGAGCTGCAGCGTTTCGGGGTCGAGGTGATCGCCGCCGACCGCTACGCCGACGCGCCGGCCATGCAGGTCGCGCATCGTTCGCACACGCTGAACATGCTTGACCCGGCGGCGCTGCGCGACCTGATTGCCCACGAAAAGCCCGATCTGGTCGTTCCCGAGATCGAAGCCATCCACACGCCGACCCTGGTCGAGTTGGAAGCCGACAAGGGCCAGCGCGTGGTGCCGACGGCGCGCGCCGCACGTTTGACGATGGACCGCGAGGGCATTCGCCGCCTTGCGGCCGAAACCCTGGGCCTGCCGACCTCGCCCTACCGCTTCGTCGATACCGAAGCCGAGTACCTCGAGGCCGTGGCGGCGATCGGCCTGCCCTGCGTGGTGAAGCCGGTGATGTCGTCCTCGGGCAAGGGCCAGAGCACCGTGCGCAGCGAAGCCGATGTCGCCAAGGCCTGGGCCTACGCCCAGTCCGGCGGCCGGGCCGGGCAGGGCCGCTGCATCGTCGAGGGTTTCGTGGATTTCGACTACGAAATCACCCTGCTGACCGTGCGCCACCGCGACGGGACTTCTTATTGCGATCCCATCGGCCACCTGCAGGTGGACGGGGACTACCGGGAAAGCTGGATGCCGCAGCCGATGTCGGACGCGGCGCTGGCGCGTTCGCGCGAAATCGCCAAGGCGATCACCGACGACCTGGGTGGCTGGGGGCTGTTCGGCGTCGAGCTGTTCGTGAAGGGCGACGAGGTGTGGTTCAGTGAAGTGTCGCCTCGCCCGCACGACACCGGACTGGTCACGCTGGTGTCGCAGGAACTGAGCGAGTTCGCCTTGCACGCCCGCGCCATCCTGGGCCTGCCCATCCCGGTGATCCGTTGCCTGGGGCCTTCGGCGTCCTGCGCGGTGCTGGCCACCGGCCACGGCGTGCCGGAGTTCGGCAACGTGGACGGCGCGCTGGCCGAGCCCGACACCCAGCTGCGCCTGTTCGGCAAGCCGCGCGTGGAAGGCCACCGCCGCGTCGCCGTCACCCTGGCCCGCGATACCGACGTTGACGCCGCGCGCGCCAAAGCGCGGCGTGCGGCCGAAGCCCTGCAGGTCAGTCTGGGTTAGTCAGGTCGACCCAGACCATGTGGTGGTCGGTGGCGTCGAGCCACTCCGCCCCGGGCTGGCCAGGCGCCGGCCAGAACACGCCGCTGCCGGTCACGCCGAAGCCCACAGACGGCAGCACGTAGTCCACGCGGAAATTGCCGTTGCGCGGACCGAACTGAGCGGTGTCGTGCGCGGGCGAAGAAGACTGGCCTTCGTTGGCGGCGGTTTCGCCGGAAGCGGCCACCGCGCCATCGCTGCGCGGCGTGGCGTAACGCAGCACGCGCGGATGTTCGAGCAGCTGCTGGATCGTGCCCGGCAGGCTGCTGCCGTCGGCCGGGTCGGCGTTGTAGTCGCCGACGATCACGAAACGTTCGCCTTCGGGCAGGCCGCCGCAGCGCGACTGGTCGTCGCACAGCCAGGGTTTGTCACCCGGCGAAACATACTCCGCCCACAGCCTGATCTCGTCGTGGTTGCGGGCGGCGTTGCGCCGTTCCTTGCCATCGAACACCGGCGGCGTCGGATGCGCGGCCAGCAGGTGCACGGTGCCCAGCGGCGTGTTGATGGGCAGGTCCCAGTGCGACTTCGAGCTCAGCCGCAGCTGGCGCCAGGTTTCTTCCGGATACCAGGCCTCGCCCGTGGCCGGGTCCTTCGGCGAAAGCGCGCCCGGCATCGCGGCCCAGCGCAGCAGGCGGAAGCTTCGCGCCGCATCCGTGTCGATCGGGTAACGCGACAGCACCAGCATGCCGTACTGGCCCGGGTGCAGGCCGTAACCCCAGGCGTCGTTGCCGCGCTCGCGGCCCTGGGTGGCGACGCGGCCGTTGAGGTCGAGGTCCAGGCCGCTGGGTTCGCCGGTATTGACCGGCGCGATGTAGTGGTAGGGATAGGTGATCGCTTCCTGGCCGTGCTGCCCGACGCCCAGGTAGTCGCGCATGAACAGCGCTGCGGCGGCACCTTCGGCGTCGTAGTCGAACTCATTGATCAGCAGCACGTCCGGGCGCTGGCGCTGGATCACCGCGGCGATCTTGCGCGCCTCCGGGTCGCCGGCCTGCAGCCGCGCCAGCAGGCCGCCGGCTTCTTCGGTGTAAAGCGAGGTATTGAAGGTGGCGACCCGCAGGCTCACCGGATCGGCGGCCGTGGCGACGGGGCCATTGGTCCGGCAGGCCGCCAGGACGAACAGGGAAAGGGCCAGCAGGCCAATACGGAGGGCAGGGTGCATGGGGCGCGATTGTGCCCGATGGACGTGACGCCGTCGCTCATTCCGGGTCCGGCAGGGTCCGCCAGCGGGGGCCGTCGAGGTATTCCAGCGGCCGGTAGGCGCGCTTGTAGGCCATCTTGCGGTGGCCGTCGATCCAGAAACCCAGGTAAACGTAGCCGCGGGCCTCGCGCCGGGCGCGTTCGACCTGGGCCAGGATCGCGTAGGTGCCCAGGCTGCGCGCGGCCAGCGCGGGGTCGAAGAAGGTGTAGACGGCCGACAGCCCGTCGGGCAGGACGTCGGTGACCGCCAGGGCGACCAGTCGCCCGTCGAGCCGGAACTCCATGAACTCGGTCGGGCTCCAGCGGCAGGCCAGGAAGGCATCGAAGTTTTCCGGCGCCGGGTCGTCCATGCCGCCACCGGCGTGGCGGGTGTCGAGGTAGTGGCGGTAGAGCGCGAAGTTTTCTTCGGTGCGCTCGGGCGGCGCGATGCTCATTGCCAGGTCGGCGTTCCGGGCCAGGCAGCGTTTCTGGGCGCGGTTGGGTTCGAAACGTTCGGCCGGGATGCGCACCGAAATGCAGGCCCGGCAGCTGGCGCAATAGGGCCGGTAGACGTGGCCCCCGCTGCGGCGGAAACCCATCGCCAGCGCCTGGCCATACACCGACGGCAGGTGCGGGTCGGTGGGGTCGATGATCAGGTCGCGCGCCAGGCGGTCGGGCCAGTAGCCGCAAGGATGCTCGAGGCTCTGGAACAGGCGGATTGCGTGCTGGCCACTGCTGCGCATGTGGGCAGTCTAGCGTTTATTCAGCGCCGGACGCGGCCCAGGCGCTGGCCGACGCGGGTCTGGGTTTCGGTGGCGAAACTGTCGAGTTCGACGGCGTCGCGCGGGAACAGCAGCACCACGGTCGAACCGTAGTTGAAGCGCGCCATTTCGGCGAAGCGGCCGAGGGTGACGCCCTGGCCGCGCCAGTCGCGGCGGATCAGCTTGTTGGCATAGGCGGGGATCTCGACGCCGTTCCACACCGTTTCCACGCCCGAAACCAGCATCGCGCCGACCATCACCGAACACATCGGCCCGAAGTCGGTTTCGAAGTGGCAGACCAGGCGTTCGTTGCGCGCGAACAGGCGCGGGATCGCCTGCACGCCCCAGGGCGCGACCGTGAACAGCCGGCCCGGCACGTGCAGGGTTTCGACCAGGGTGCCTGCCCAGGGCATGTGCACGCGGTGGTAGTCGCGCGGCGAAAGGTAGACGTTGGCGAACCAGCCGTCGGCGTAGGGCGCGGCCATGGCCTCGTCGCCCAGCAGTTCGGCGGCGGTGAAGGACTGGCCCTTGGCCTGGAAGATGCGGCCCTGCTCGATGCGCCCGACCTGGCTGACCTTGCCGTCGGCCGGCATCAGCAGCGTGTCGGGGTCGGCGTCCGCGACGCGCGCGCCCGGGCGCAGTTCGCGGGTGAAGAAGGCATTGAAGTGCGGGTAGTTGCGCGGCTCCGGGTCGGCGGCTTCGGACATGTCGACGCCGAACTTGCGGATCACCAGCGCGATCAGCCAGTCCTTGAAGCGGCCGTTGGTGGACCGCGCCACGCCATAGGCCAGGCGCGAAAGCAGCCGGTGCGGCAGCAGGTACTGCAGCGCGACCTTCGGGCTCACGGCGCCACCTCGGCCAGCAGCGCCAGGTCGGCGGCGATGTCCTCGGGCACGAAGGGCGGGCGGATCAGGCCCACCTGGCGGCCCTGCGCGTCCAGCACCACCAGGGCGCTGGAGTGGTCCATGGTGTAGTCGCCGTCCTCGAGCGGCACCTTCATGTAGACCAGGCCCAGGCTGGTGGCGAAATTTTCCAGCGCCGGCTCGGGCGCGGTGGCGGCCAGGGTGTCGGCGTGGAAGTAGCGGGCGTATTCACCGGTCTTGGCCGGCGTGTCGCGCTCCGGGTCCACGGAGACGAACAGGACCCGCGGCCGGCGACCTTCGGGCAGGTGGTCCCACTGCGCCTGGGCGCGGGACAGGTCGGTCAGCGTGGTCGGGCAGACGTCGGGGCAGTTGGTGAAGCCCAGGAACACCACCGTCCAGCGGCCCTGCAGCTCGGCCGGCTCCAGCGCCGTGTCGTCGGACTGCTGCAGCGCGAAGGCCGGCACGGTGCGCGGCGCCGGGAACAGGCGCACGGCCTTGAGCTGGTCCGGGTCCACCGCGGGCAGCGCGGCGACCGGGGCCGCCGGGGAGGGCGCCGTGCCCGGCGACATCAGGACCTGGGCGGCCCAGAGGCCAAGCCCGGCGGCGATGGCGGCGACAAGGATGAGCAGCGTCTGGCGATTGAACACGTGGAACCCCGGGGGCCTGGTGGATGCCGGCAATTATAGGCCGGGCGCGGCTATACTCCGGCCATTGCAAGGGATTTCAAGAACATGCCGGCGGAACTTGCCACCATCATCGACTTCATCCGCTACGGCGCCAGCCGTTTCAACGCCGCTGGCCTCAGTTTCGGCCACAGCATGGACAACGCCCTGGACGAGTCCACCCAGCTGGTGCTGCACGCCCTGCACCTGCCGCACGACCTGGGCCCGGCCTACGGCCAGGCGCGGCTGACCACCGAAGAACGGCAGGAAGTCCTGTCGCTGTTCACGCGCCGCATCAACGAACGCATCCCGGCCTGTTACCTCACCGGCGAGGCCTGGTTCGCCGGCCTGAGCTTCAAGTCCGATTCGCGCGCGCTGGTGCCGCGTTCGCCCATCGCCGAACTGATCGAAACCGGTTTCGAACCCTGGCTCGGCGGTCGCGAAGTCAGCCGCGTGCTGGACATGTGCACCGGTTCGGGCTGCATCGCCATCGCCACCGCGCACTACCACCCGCACTGGCAGGTGGATGGCGTCGACCTCAGCGAAGACGCGCTGGCGCTGGCCCGCGAAAACGTCGAGCGCCTGCACGCGGACAACGTGCGCCTGGTGCATTCGGACCTGTTCCACAACCTCGACGGCGAGGTCTACGACCTCATTGTCACGAATCCGCCCTACGTCACCCACGCCGAAACCGACGCGCTGCCGGCGGAATACAAGCACGAGCCGGAACTGGGACTGCGCGCCGGCGACGACGGCCTGGACCTGGCGCTGGAAATCCTGCGCGACGCGCCCCGCCATCTTTCCGAGCACGGCCTGCTGATCTGCGAGGTCGGCGAAAGCGAACGCGCGCTGGTGAAGCTGCTGCCGGACGTGCCCTTCAACTGGGTCGAGTTCAAGGTCGGCCAGATGGGCATCTTCGTGGTCGAACGCGAAGACCTGGTGGCCCACCACGCCAGCATCAAGGCGCTGGCCGATGCGCGCAGGGCCTGAGCCCACGTGAGCGACAACAGCTTCGGCCGCCTGCTTCGGGTCACCACCTTTGGTGAAAGCCACGGGCCGGCGATCGGCTGCGTCGTTGATGGCTGCCCGCCTGGCATCGCCCTGGCACCGGAAGACTTCAGCCACGACCTGTCGCGCCGTGCCACCGGCAAGACCCGGCACACCTCGCAGCGCCACGAGGCCGACGAGGTCGAGATCCTAAGCGGCGTGTTCGAGGGCCAGACCACGGGTACGCCAATCGCCCTGCTGGTGCGCAACACCGATGCGCGCAGCAAGGACTACGCGAAGATCGCCGACCAGTTCCGCCCGGGCCACGCCGACTACACCTACCTGCACAAGTACGGCATCCGCGACCCGCGCGGCGGTGGCCGCAGTTCGGCCCGCGAAACCACCATGCGGGTGGCGGCCGGCGTCATCGCCCGCAAGTGGCTGTCCGATCGTTTCGGCGTGCAGGTGCGCGCCTGCGTGTCGCAGGTGGCCGGCCTGGTGCCGGGCCGCTTCGACTGGGACGCGGTTGAATCCAATCCCTTCTTCTGGCCCGACGCGGGGCAGGTGGCCGAACTCGAGGCCTTCATGGACGCGCTGCGCAAGTCCGGCGACTCCGCCGGCGCCCGCGTGCAGGTGCAGGCCCTGGGCGTGCCGCCGGGCTGGGGTGAACCGGTCTACGGCAAGCTCGACGCCGAGATCGCCGCGGCCATGATGTCCATCAACGCCGTCAAGGGCGTGGAGATCGGCGCCGGTTTTGCCTGCGTCACCCAGAAGGGCAGCGAACACCGCGACCTGATGTCGCCCGAAGGTTTCGCCAGCAACCACGCCGGCGGCATCCTGGGCGGCATTTCCAGCGGCCAGCCGATCGACGTGTCGGTGGCCTTCAAGCCCACCTCCAGCCTGCGCCTGCCCGGGGCCACGGTCGACCGCAGCGGCGCCGCCGTTGAGGTCATCACCACCGGCCGCCACGACCCCTGTGTCGGCCTGCGCGCGCCGCCCATCTGCGAAGCCATGCTGGCCCTGGTGCTGATGGACCACGCCCTGCGCCACCGCGCCCAGAACGCCGACGTCGCGCCGGTCACGCCGAAGGTTCCCGGCGGCTGACGTTCCCCCGATTTTTGCTACGGAAGATCCATGAGCGACAAGACTTTCAATGTTGCGGTAGTTGGCGCCACCGGTGCGGTGGGCGAGGCGATGCTGGCGATCCTGGCCGAGCGCAATTTCCCCATCGGCAAACTGCACCTGCTCGCCAGCGCGCGCTCGGCCGGCGAAAAGATCAGCTTTGGTTCGCAGAAACTGGTGGTCGAGGACCTGGCCGGCTTCGACCCCACCGGCATCGACGTCGCGCTGTTTTCCGCCGGTGGCTCGGTGTCGAAGGAATTCGCGCCCAGATTCGCCGCCGCCGGCGCCGTGGTCATCGACAACAGCTCGGCCTTCCGCTATGACGACGACGTACCGCTGGTCGTGGCCGAGGTGAATCCCGAACAGGTGGAGAACCGCCCGCGCGGCATCATCGCCAACCCCAACTGTTCGACCATGCAGATGCTGGTCGCGCTGGCGCCGATCCATCGCGCCGCCGGCATCGAGCGCATCAATGTCGCCACCTACCAGTCGGTGTCGGGCGCTGGTCGCAGCGCCATGGAAGAGCTGGGCCGGCAGACCGCCGCGATGCTCAACTTCCAGCCGCATGAACCGGCGAAGTTCCCGGTCCAGATCGCCTTCAACCTGATCCCGCACATCGACGAATTCCTGGACAACGGCTTCACCAAGGAAGAAATGAAGATGGTCTGGGAGACCCGGAAGATCCTGGGCGACGATTCGATCCAGGTGAACCCGACCGCCGTGCGCGTGCCGGTGTTCTTCGGCCACGCCGAGGCCGTGCACCTGGAGACCCGCCGCAAGCTGGGCGCCGCCGAGGCGCGCGAGCTGCTCGAAGCCGCGCCGGGCGTCGAAGTGGTGGACGATCGCGAGGCCGGCGGCTACCCGACGCCGGTGACCCATGCCGCCGGCACCGACCCGGTTTATGTGGGCCGCATCCGCGAGGACATCTCGCATCCGCGTGGCCTGGACCTGTGGATCGTCGCCGACAACATCCGCAAGGGCGCGGCGCTCAACGCCGTACAACTGGCTGAACTCGTGGTCAAAGTCCGTTCCTGACCGGTATATTCGCCAGCAATGACGTCGGGGCTACCGCAGGGGAGTGGTCGCGCCATCCACAGTCGGGGAGAAACCGCGCGTGAAAATCAGGCATCTGCAGCTTCCGTTGGCTCTTGCTCTCGCCTTTGGCGCCGCGCCCGTCCACGCCCTGGGCCTGGGCGCGCTCGAGGTGAAGTCGGGCCTGAACCAGCCGCTGGTCGCCGAAATCCCCATCCTGTCCGCGGCCCCGGGTGAACTCGAGGAGCTCGAGGTCCGCCTGGCGTCACCCGAGGCCTTTGCCCGCGTCGGCCTGGAACGCCCGGTCGGCCTGACCGCCAACCTGCAGATGGAGGTCGGCCGCAACGCCCAGGGCCAGCCGGTCATCCGCGTCACCACCTCCAGCCGCTTCAACGAACCCTTCCTGACCTTCCTGATCGAGGCCAACTGGGGCCGCGGCAGCGTGGTGCGCGAATACAGCGCCCTGGTCGATCCGCCGCACATCGCGCCGGCCGTCATCCGTCCGCTGGAAACCCCGGCGGTCGCCGCGGCGCCGGTGGTCAGCGCGCCGCCGGCGCCGGTCGCCCCGGCCGAGCCGGTCGCCCTGCCCGAAGAG
>NZ_CAXBJS010000088.1:0-11321 GCF_963976025.1 uncultured Arenimonas sp. | reverse complement strand
GCGAGAGCTGGGTGATGGCTTCGCTGTCGTTGCTGGCCGACAGCGCGTACACCGTCGCCAGCGCCGCCACCGCGACTTCGCGCGCCGCCAGGCCCGGGATGAGGGCGATGCAGATCTGCCAGTTGAAGCCGATCGGCGCGAACAGCGGTTCGAGCCAGTGGCCGATCCGCCCCGCCAGGCTGTAATCAATGGCCGGCAGCGTGGCGCCTTCCGGCGGCGCCGGGTAAGTGGCCAGGAACCACAGCAGCACCGTCAGCGACAGGATGATGCCGGTGACCCGGCGCATGAAGATGCTGGCGCGCTCCCACAGGCCGATCGCCAGGTCCATCGGGTTCGGCAGGCGGTAGCTGGGCAGTTCCAGCAGCAGCACGTGTTCGCCTTCGGTACGGCGCACGTGCTTGATCACCCAGGCCGCGGCCATGGCGCTGACGATGCCGCCCACGTACAGGCCGAACAGCACCAGCCCCTGCAGGTTGAACACGCCCCACACCTTCTGGTCCGGGATGAAGGCGCCGATAAGCAGCGCGTACACCGGCAGCCGCGCCGAGCAGGTCATCAGCGGCGCCACCATGATCGTGGCCAGGCGGTCGCGCGGGTCCTGGATCGAGCGCGTGGCCATGATGCCGGGAATGGCGCAGGCAAAACTCGAAAGCAGCGGGATGAAGCTGCGGCCGGTCAGGCCGGCGGCGCGCATCGGCCGGTCAAGCAGGAAGGCCGCGCGCGGCAGGTAGCCCGATTCTTCCAGTGCCAGGATGAAGATGAAAAGCAGCAGGATCTGCGGCAGGAATTCCATCACCGTGCCCAGGCCGGCAAACAGACCGTCCTGCACCAGGCTGCGCAGCGGGCCGTCGGGCATCAGAGCGCCGATGTTCTCGCCCAGCGTGGAAATCCAGCCCGCCAACGCGTCCTGCAGCGGCCCGGCCCAGCTGAAAACCGCCTGGAACATCAGGAACAGCACCACCGCCAGGATCACCAGGCCCCACACCGGATGCAGCAGCCAGCGGTCCAGGCGTTCGTCCAGGCGGCTGGTGCGTTCGGGCATGGTCACGGTTTCGGCCAGCAGGGCCTGCACCTGGGCGTGCAGGTCGCCGTGGTCGTCGCCGGGCTCGGGCGCCGCAGGCACCGCACCGTCGAGCCGGGCCAGCAGCGCCGCGGCGCCTTCGCGCTTCACGGCAATCGTTTCAACCACCGGGATGCCCAGGCGCGCCTGCAGCGCGTCCACGTCAATGATGATGCCGCGGCGTTTGGCCTGGTCCATCTGGTTGAGCGCCAACAGCATGGGCTTGCCCAGCCGCCGAACTTCCAGCACGAAACGCAGGTGCAGGCGCAGGTTGGTGGCATCGGCGACGCAGACCAGCAGGTCGGGCACCGGTTCGCCGGGCAGTTCGCCGTGGCAGGCGGCGCGGGTGATCGCTTCGTCGGGGCTGGTGGCGTCCAGGCTGTAGGCGCCCGGCAGGTCCAGCACGCGCACGCTGCGGCCACCGGGCGTGCGGAACAGGCCTTCCTTGCGCTCGACGGTGACGCCGGCGTAGTTGGCCACCTTCTGGCGGCTGCCGGTGAGGCGGTTGAACAGCGCTGTCTTGCCGCAGTTCGGGTTGCCCACCAGGGCGATGTTGAGCGCGCTCATTTCGCCGCCGGCACCTCGAGCTTCACGCGGGCGGCTTCCTGCCGGCGCATGGCGAAGCGGGTGAAGCCCACTTGCACCAGCAGCGGTTCGCCGCCGAGCGGGCCGCGGGTCAGCAGGCGCACGCTTTCACCGCGTACGAAACCGATGTCGCGCAGGCGCCGGGCCACCATGTCGCCGGGGCTGGCGTCGTGCACATCCGATACGACGGCTTCGTGCCCGGTGGGCAAATCGGCGAGGACCATGGTGGGCATGCCTAGGTGAGAATGATTCGCATTATATGCCTTTCCCGGCCCGCGCAACAGCCAGCGGGGTGCCGGCCGGCGGAAGCCAGCCGCTATCATGGGCGCTTGCCCGAAGGAGACCGCATGACCTCCGCCATCCGACTCGACCGCGACGGCCCCGTCGCCCGCCTCACCCTGGCCCGGCCATCCGTCCACAACGCCTTCGACGACGAACTGATCGCCGAACTCACCGGTGCCCTGGAGGCCCTGGACACGGACCCGACCGTGCGCGCGGTGGTGCTGACCGGCGACGGCGCGACCTTCTCCGCCGGCGCCGACCTGGGCTGGATGCGCCGCATGGCCCAGGCCAGCGAGGAAGAAAACCGGGCCGACTCGCTGCGCCTGGCCAAGCTGATGCGCACACTGAACTTCCTGTCCAAGCCCACGCTCTGCCACGTCAACGGCTCGGCCTACGGCGGCGGCGTCGGCCTGGTGGCCTGCTGCGACTACGCCGTCGGCGTGGATTCGGCCAAGTTCTCGCTGTCTGAAGTAAAGCTGGGCCTGGTGCCGGCCGTCATCTCGCCCTACGTCGTCCAGGCCATCGGCGGCCGCCACGCCCGCCGCCTGTTCACCGGCGCCGAGATCATCGGCGCCACCGAGGCGCGGGCCATCGGCCTGCTGCATGAAGTGGCCACCGGGACGGAGATCGACCAGCGGCTGGAACGCACCCTGCACTTCTGGCTCAAGGGCGGCGCCGTGGCGCAGCAGGAAGCCAAGCGGCTGGCCCTGCGCATGGCCGGCATGACCCCCGAGGCCGCCGCCGCGGTCGATATCGAAAACGCCGCCCTCATCGCCCGCCTCCGCGTCTCCCCCGAAGGCCAGGAAGGCCTGACGGCTTTTCTGGAAAAACGCCCGCCTGCCTGGAATTCGCATTGATGTTCACGAAAGTACTGATCGCCAACCGCGGCGAGATTGCCTGCCGGGTCATCCGCACCTGCCGACGGCTGGGTATCCGCACCGTGGCCGTGTATTCGGAGGCTGATGCCGGGGCGCAGCATGCGCGGCTGGCTGACGAGGCCTGGCCGATCGGCGGGCCGCGGCCGCAGGACAGCTACCTGCGCGGGGACGCCATCCTCGAGGTCGCGAAAAAGAGCGGCGCCCAGGCCATCCATCCCGGCTACGGCTTCCTCAGCGAAAACGCCGACTTCGCCGAAGCCGTCGAAGCCGCCGGCCTGGTCTTCATCGGCCCGCGCGCCGCGTCCATGCGCAAGATGGGCAGCAAGGCCGGTGCCAAGCAGCTGATGGAAGCCCGCGGCGTGCCCGTGGTGCCCGGTTACACCGGCGAAGACCAGGACCCCGGCCGCCTGCAGATCGAAGCCGACGGCATCGGCTACCCGCTGATGATCAAGGCCGCGCACGGCGGCGGCGGCAAGGGCATGCGCATCGTGCGCGCCAGCGAAGACTTCGCCGCCTCGCTGGAGAGCTGCCAGCGCGAAGCCACCGGCGCCTTCGGCCGCGACCGCGTGCTGCTCGAGCGTTTCGTCGAAACCCCGCGCCATATCGAAATCCAGGTCTTCGGCGACAGCCACGGCCAGATCATCCACCTGGGCGAACGCGAGTGTTCGGCCCAGCGCCGCTACCAGAAGGTGGTGGAAGAATCGCCCTCGCCCTTCGTCACGCCCGAGCTGCGCCAGCGCATGGGCCAGGCAGCGGTCGAAGCCGCCCGCGCCATCGACTACATCAACGCCGGCACCGTCGAATTCATCGTCGGCCCCAAGGGTGATTTCTACTTCATGGAAATCAACACCCGCCTGCAGGTCGAACACCCGGTCACCGAACTGGTGACCGGCCTGGACCTGGTGGAATGGCAGCTGCGCGTGGCCGCCGGCGAAGCCCTGCCGCGGGGCCAGGACGACATCACCCGCACCGGCCATGCCATCGAAGTGCGCCTGTACGCCGAAGATCCCTCCCAGGGTTTCCTGCCCGGCTCGGGCAAGCTCGAGGTGCTGCGCCTGCCCGCCGCCAGCGCGCACGTGCGCCTGGACACCGGCGTGGTCGAAGGCGACACGGTCACGATCCACTACGACCCGATGATCGCAAAACTCATCGTGCACGACGCCGACCGCCCGCGTGCCCTCGCCCGCCTGCGCGAAGCCCTGGCCGACTGCGAAGTGGTCGGCCCCAAGTCCAACATCGCCTTCCTGGAAAAGCTGGTGCGCCACCCGGAGGTGGTCAACGGCACCATCCACACCGCCTACCTCGACCGCCACCTCGACGACGTCCTGCCCAAGGAAGACCCGCTGCCGCCGGCCCTGCTGGCCCTGGCCGCCACCGCCTGCCTGCTGCACGACGAAGACGCCACCCACGCCCACACCGCCGCCAGCCCCGACCCGCATTCGCCCTGGGGCATCGCCGACGGCTGGCGCCTGGGCCACGGCGGCGAACGCCTGCTGTGTTTCGTTTACCGCGGCGAGCGCCTGGAACTACGCGCCCACGGCAGCGCCGGCGACTACACGCTCGAAAGCGGCGGTGACTCGCTGCGCGTCGAAGGCGCGGCGTTTGTAGCCGGCCGTCTGGTCGCACGCGTGGACGACCAGCAGCAGCGCGTACGCGCCCGCGCCGACGAGCGCCGCGTGCTGGTGCACGACGGCGACCAGCGTTTCACGCTCGAGCGCGTGCCGGCCTTCCTGTTCGACGAAGGCGATGCCGCCGCTGGCGCCGACCGCCTCACCGCGCCGATGCCGGGCCGCGTGGTCGTGGTGAAGGCGCAGGCCGGCCAGGCCGTCGAAGAAGGCCAGGAGCTGATGGTGATGGAAGCCATGAAGATGGAGCTGAGCCTGCGCGCCCCGCGTGCCGGCACCGTCGAAAAAGTGCAGGCCGCCGAGGGCGAGTTCGTCGAAGCCGACGCCGTGCTGCTGGTGCTGGAGGCCACGCAATGAGCCTGCCGGGCGAAGTCCGCATCGTCGAAGTCGGCCCGCGCGACGGCCTTCAGAACGAAAAGACGCTGGTTCCGACGGCCGACAAGATCGAGCTGATCGATCGCCTTTCGGCCACCGGCCTGCGCTGCATCGAAGCCACCAGCTTCGTCAGCCCCAAGTGGGTGCCGCAGATGGCCGATGCCGCCGAAGTGTTCACCGGCATCACCAAGGTTGCCGGCGTGGCCTACCCGGTGCTGGTGCCCAACCTGCAGGGTTACGAACGGGCGCTGGCGGTCGGTGCCACCGAGGTCGCCGTGTTCAGCGCCGCCTCCGAGGCCTTCAACCGCAAGAACATCAATGCCTCGATCGACGAGAGCATCGAACGTTTCCTGCCCGTGCTCGACCGCGCCCGCGCCGACGGCGTGAAGGTGCGCGGCTACGTGTCCACGGTGCTCGGCTGCCCCTACCAGGGCGAGGTGCCGCTGGCCGACGTGGTGCGCGTGGCGCGGCGCCTGCACGAAGCCGGCTGCTACGAGGTTTCGTTGGGCGACACCATCGGCATCGGCACGCCGGGCAAGGCCCGGGAAATGCTGCGCGCCGTCGCCGCCGAAGTGCCGATGGCCGCGCTGGCCGTGCATTTCCACGACACCCGCGGCCAGGCCCTGGCCAACATCCTGGCCTGCCTGGAAGACGGCGTGGCGGTGGTCGATTCGTCCGTGTCCGGTACCGGTGGCTGCCCCTACGCCCCCGGCGCCAGCGGCAACGTCGCTACCGAGGACGTGGTCTACATGCTCGACGGCCTGGGCGTGAAGACCGGCGTGGACCTGGCGAAGCTGGTCGAAACCGGCCGCTGGCTGGCCGGCCGGCTTGGTCGAAGCTCCGGCAGCAAGGTCACCCTCGCGTCCACTTGACGGAAGCGCAGTGTATTCTCGGCCTTCATCGCTCCAGGGGCGGCGGGTCGCGAAAGAATGGATGAGGCCAGGCACGACGACGAAACGATGCTGGCCCAACTCGAGGCCCTCCTGGCCGATGGCAAGGGCTGCAACGACCCGGTCCTGCTTTCCGAACTGCTGGCGATGCTGCATGAACTGCGGCGCGAAGCCGACAGCGCCAGCCTGCGCTACCAGAAACTCTTCAACGCGGTGCCCGACCCGGTCAGCCTGATCGATTCCGACGGCCGCATCGTCGATCTCAACACCGCCGGCGAACTGGCCTATGGCCTGCCGCGCGACGAGATCGTCGGCAAGCTCATCCACGTCATCAACCCCGACCTGCCGCCCGACCACATGGCGCCGGTGCTCGAGACCCTGGCCCGCAAGCGCACGCACGTGGTCGAGGTCTACAACAAACGCGCCGACGGCAGCCGCTTCCCCGTTGAGGTGCACTCGGCTCGCTTCGAGGACGGCCCGCGGCAGTTCGTCATCGCCGTGGCACGCGACCTCACCGGCCGCCGCGAGGCCGAAGAAAACCTCAACACCCTGCTGTCGGTGATGGACAAGGGCGTGCTGGTTCAGGACCAGGACGGCAACGCCCTGTCTGCCAACGCCGCGGCCATGCGCATCCTGGGCCTGCCCGAGGACGAAGGCATCGCCAGCAGCCTGCGCTGGCAGGACTGGCTGGTGGTGGACCACCGTGGGTGGCCGCTGCGGTTTGGCGAAATGCCGTCGATGCGGGCCGTGCGCACCGGCCGCATCATCGAATCGACGCTGATGGGCGTGTACCACACCGGCCGCAAGCAGCTCACCTGGCTGTCGGTCTCTTCCGTGCCGCAGTTCCGTGCCGGCGAAAGCACGCCGTCGCGGGTCATCTCGCTGTTTTCCGACGTCACCGACCTCAAGCGCGACAGCGCCCTGTTCCTGCGCACCCAGGCCCTGGCCCGCATCGGCGGCTGGGAATGGGACGGCGGCCGCGAGCGCCTGTACCTCACCGACGAAGCGCTGCGCATCATCGGCCGCCGCGAGGACCCGCCGCGCACGCTCGAGGACGCGCTGGGCCAGGTCGTCGCCGCCGACCGCCCGCGGGTCGAAGAAGCGCTGCAGAGCGTTCTGCGCGACGGCGGCGCCTTCGACATGGAAATCCAGCTCAGGAAGCCCGACGGCCGCACGCACTGGGCGCGCCTTATCGGCCAGGCCGAGGGCCGGGCGCCGATGACCGCGCGCATCACCGGCATCCTGCAGGACATCACCCAGCGCCGGCAGATCGAAGAAGCCTTGCGCAGCCAGGCCCGAACCGACGCGCTGACCGGCCTGTTCAACCGCGACGGCGCCCTGACCGAGCTCGAACGCCGGGTGATGGAAGCCGAAGGCGGCCTGACCGTCGTCTACATCGACCTCGACCGCTTCAAACTGGTGAACGACCTGCTGGGCCACGCCGCCGGCGACCAGCTGCTGGTGAACGCGGCGCGCCGCCTGGAAGGCTGCATCGGCGAGCACGACATCCTGGCCCGTTTTGGCGGCGACGAGTTCCTGGTGCTGGCCGATACCCGCGAAGACCCCACCGCCGCCGAGGCCCTGGCCGCGCGCATCACCAAGGCCTTCGGCGACAGCTTCCGCTACGCGGGCGAAGAATTCACCATCACCACCAGCGTCGGCCTGGCGCGTTACCCCGAACACGGCGCCACCGTGCAGCAGCTGGTGAACAACGCCGACGCGGCCATGTACGACGCCAAGCGTCGCGGCCGCAACACCTGGCAGACCTTTACGCCGGAGCTGGCGCGCCAGCAGCACGACCGCGTGCAGGTCGAAGCGCAGCTGCGCCGCGCGCTGGAGAACGAAGAGTTCCGGCTGGTGTTCCAGCCGCTGGTGAACCTGGCCGACGGCCGCGTGCGTTCGGCCGAAGCGCTTATCCGCTGGCGCAACCCGGCCCTGGGCGAGCTCAGCCCCGACCTGTTCATCACCCACGCCGAAACCACCGGCGACATCGTGCGCATCGGCGCCTGGGTCATCCAGTCGGCCTGCCGGCAGATGGCGGCCTGGCGCAAGGCCGGGCTGGCGCCGGCGCGCATGGCGGTGAACGTGTCCTACCGCCAGTTCCTCACCGAAGACCTGGTGCCGCTGGTGGCGCAGTGCCTGGAAGACAACGACCTGCCCGGCGAACTGCTGGAACTGGAGTTCACCGAGCGCGTGCTCATCGAAGACGCACCCGACACCCACCGCACCTTCGAAGGCCTGCGCCAGCTGGGCGTGGTGCTGACCATCGACGACTTCGGCGAAGGCTACAGCGCGCTCAACTACCTGCGCCGGCTGCCCATCCACGGCCTGAAACTGGCCCAGGCCTTCCTGCAGGGCGTGCCGGGCAACGAGTCCGACGCCGCCATCTGCCAGGCCGTGGCCGGCATCGCCCAGGCCCTGGGCCTGGACCTGGTCGCCGAGGGCGTGGAAAGCAGCGCCCAGCGCGACTTCCTGCTGGGCCTGGGCGTACGCACCGGCCAGGGTTTCCTGTTCAGCCCGCCGATGGACCCCGACGCCTTCGTCGCCTACCTGCGCCAGACCGGCAGCTGACCGGGTAAAATCGCCGGCTTACGCATCAACCCGGGGTTCCCGAATGAAGATCCAAGACACCCGCGCCGTCATCACTGGCGGCGTTTCCGGCCTGGGCCTGGCCGTGGCCAGGCACCTGGTCGGCGCCGGCGCCAAGGTCGCGCTTTTCGACATCAACGATGAAAAGGGTGCGGCCGCCGTCGCCGAACTGGGCGAGGCCAATGCCCGCTACTGGCGCACCGACGTCACCGACGAAGCCCAGGTCGCCGCCAACGTGGCCGCCGCGAAGGACTTCATGGGTGGGCTCAACGCCGCCGTGAACTGCGCCGGCATCCTGGGCGCCGGCCGCGTGCTGGGCAAGGAAGCGCCGATGCCGCTGAAGAACTTCGCCGGCACCGTCATGGTGAACCTGGTTGGCAGCTTCAACGTGGCCAAGGCCGCGGCCGACCTGATGCAGCACAACGAGGCCGACGAAGGCGAGCGTGGCGTGATCGTCAACACCGCCTCGGTCGCCGCGTATGAAGGCCAGATCGGCCAGGCCGCGTATTCGGCGTCCAAGGGCGGCGTGGTCGGCATGACCCTGCCGATGGCCCGCGAACTGGCGCGTTTCGGCATCCGCGTGAACACCGTGGCGCCGGGCATCTTCTGGACCCCGATGGTCGATGGCATGCCCGAAGCCGTGCAGCAGTCGCTGTCGGCGTCGATCCCCTTCCCGTCCCGCCTGGGCCGCCCGGAAGAGTTCGCCGACCTGGTTGCCTACATCGTCACCAACCGCTACCTCAACGGCGAAACCATCCGCCTCGACGGCGCCGTGCGCCTGGCCCCCAAGTAAACCCCGAGCCCAACCCATGAAAGCTTCCGACATCAAGAAAGGCAACGTCGTCGAACACAACGGCACCGTCTACCAGATCCGCGACATCGAGCGCAGCTCGCCGCAGGGTCGCGGTGGCAACGTCAAGTTCCGCTTCACCATGTACAGCGTGCCGGGCGGCGTGAAGTTCGACCTCAGCGTCGGCGGCGACGACGAACTGCGCGAAGTCGAGCTCAGCCGTCGCGCCAGCACCTTCAGCTACAAGGACGGCGAGGCCTTCGTCTTCCTCGACGCCGAGGACTACACGCCCTACCAGCTTGATGCCGAAGTCATCGGCGACGACGCCGGTTACATCACCGACGGCCTGGAAGGCTGCTACGTGCAGCTGATCGAAGACGCCCCGGTGGCCGTGCAGCTGCCGCCGAGCGTGGTGCTGGAAGTCGTGGACACCCCGCCGGAGCTCAAGGGCGGCACCGCCACCAAGCGCCCGAAGCCGGCCAAGCTCAATACCGGCATCGAAATCATGGTGCCCGAGTACATTTCCAACGGCGAGAAGATCCTGGTCAGCACGACGACGGGTGAGTTCGGCGGTCGCGCCTGAGCCACTTCGCGGCCATCCGGCGCAGCGATTCATCCGCCGCCGGATCGGCCGCGATCCCGCTGACCGGCTTCCAGGCCAGGTCCAGCGACTCCTCGCCCACCGCGAAGTCCTCGCTGCCTGTCGCCCTCACCACGAAGCGCACGTCGTAGTGCCAGTGTTCCGGCTCCTCGCCGCGGGCCGGGATGGCGTGCCGGTCCAGGTCGAAGATGGCCGGCACGACCACCAGGTCGCCCAGCCCCGACTCTTCTTCGGCTTCCTTCAGCGCCACCGCTGCCATATTGGCGTCGCCGTCGGCGTGCCCGCCCAGCTGCAGCCAGCGGCCCAGCTTGCGGTGGTGGGTCAGCAGCACCCGCTGCCCGGCCGCGTCCACCAGCCAGGCCGAACCGGTGAAATGCCCGGCCAGCCGGCGCCGCTCGTAAACCGGGCCGGGATCGGCCAGCAGGGCCTGAAAAAGGTCGACGACCCCGGTTTCCCCGGGGTGGCGCCGGCGGTAGTCGGCCAGGGCAGAGGCCAGGTCGAATTCAGGGGGCATGGGACACGAATGCGCTGGGAAAGGGCCACCAGTCTACCCACGAGGCCCCGCCCGCTCAGGTAAACTCGGCCGATACCTCTGGGGAGAGAGTGTTCATGTCCGAGACCTCGCCGGCCCGTCCGGGCCGCGAACCGAGCCTGCTGCAGGCCCTGCTGCCGCTGCTGGTGCTGTTCATCCTGCTGCCGCTGGCGGTTTACCTGTACGCGGACAATTCGTCCTACGGCGCCAACCAGATCTCGCTGCTGCTGGCCGCCGGCGTCGCCGCCCTGGTCGGCTTGCGCAACGGCATGCGCTGGGACGACATCCAGGACTCGATCATCCACGGCATCGCCATTTCCGGCACCGCCATCCTGATCCTGCTGGCGGTCGGCGCGCTTATCGGCACCTGGATCCTCTCGGGCGCCGTGCCCACGATGATCCACTACGGCCTGGCCGTGCTGCACCCGTCCTTTTTCTACCCGGCCGTATGCATGGTCTGCGCCATCGTCGCGATAACCATCGGCAGTTCCTGGACGGTGGCCGGTACGCTGGGCGTGGCGCTTATCGGCGTTGCCCAGGGCCTGGGCCTGGACGTGGCGATCACCGCCGGCGCGATCATTTCCGGCGCCTATTTCGGCGACAAGATGTCGCCGCTGTCCGACACCACCAACCTGGCCCCGGCCGCCGCCGGCGGCGAACTGTTCGCCCACGTGCGGCACATGACCTGGACCACCCTGCCCAGCCTGGCCATCGCCCTGGTCGGTTTCGCCTTCCTGAGCTTCGGCGACGAGGCCGGCACGGCGACCGTTGGCTTCGGCGACCTGTCCAATGAACTGCAGAAGCAGTTCGCGCTCGGCCCGCACCTGCTGATTCCGCTGGTGGTGGTGTTCGTGCTGGCCATCCGGCGGTTCCCGGCGTTTCCGACCATCTTCATCGGCGCCCTGCTGGGCGGCGTGTTCGCCGTCATTTTCCAGCCCGACCTGGTGGTGGCGCTGGCCGGCAACGAGGCCCTTTCGCGGCCGATGGCGATGCTTTCGGGCGCGTGGACGGCGCTGTTCGACGGCTACAAGGGTGAGTCGGGCAATGCCGCCGTCGACGACCTGCTCAACCGCGGCGGCATGTCGAGCATGCTAAACACCGTCTGGCTGATCGT
>NZ_CAXBJS010000087.1:0-11401 GCF_963976025.1 uncultured Arenimonas sp. | reverse complement strand
CTTTTCGTAGGCGACCAGGCCGGCCTCGACGAAGTCGTAGGACAGGCCCAGGTCCAGGGCGTCGAGCACCTTGAGGGTGGCATCCATGATCTCCGGGCCAATGCCGTCGCCACGGATCACCGCAATCGTCTGGGTCATAAAAATTCTTCTTGGGCAATAAGTTAGGGCAGCCGAGCGGCTGCCGAAGGCGCAATATTATGCCTCAAACGGTCGGTCGCCGTTCGATTGGACCTTGGTAGCAGGCGCCCTAGTGCCCGTGCCCGGGCGGCTCCGCGGCGCCGGCGGCCTCGCCGTTTTCGAGTTGGTCCAGGAAGTCCACCGCGCGCCGCAGGTGCGGGATGACGATCGAGCCACCCACCACCAGGGACACGCTGAAGGCCTCGAACAGCTCGTCGCGGCTGACCCCGGCCTGCTTGCACTGGGCCACGTGGTAGGCGATGCAGTCGTCGCAGCGCAGCACCATCGAGGCCGTCAGGCCCATCAGCTCCTTGGTCTTCACGTCCAGGGCGCCGGCGCGGTAGGTCTGGGTGTCGAGCGCGAAGAACCGGCGCACGACCTGGTTGTCCTCGGCCAGGATGCGTTCGTTCATGCGCTTGCGGAAGGCGCTGAATTCGGCGACGCGGTCGCCGCCGTCCTTGTCCTTGCCGGCGCTCATGCCTGGCCCTCGAGCAGGGGCTTGAGGCCGCCGGCGCGGTCCAGGGCCACCAGTTCGTCGTAGCCGCCCACGTGCGTGTCGCCGACGAATATCTGCGGCACCGAGGTGCGTTCGGTGCGCGCCATCATTTCGCGGCGGCGCTCGAGGTCCAGGTCCACGCGGACTTCTTCCCACTGCGCACCGCGCGATTTCAGGAAGTTCTTGGCGGCCACGCAGTAGGGGCAAACGGCGGTGGTGTACATCAGGACCTTGGACACGGGGCTCTCCGGAAGTTAAGCGCCCAGTGTGGGGCCGGGCGCCGGCCTTTTCCAGCCGGCGGCTGCAACGCTGCGGCGCGCCGCGACCGGGTTAACCGCGGGTTCACCCGCCCCGCCACCCGCAGCCGCTATGCTTCGGCCACCCCTGTCCGGAGCCCGCCTTGCGCATCTTCGCCGCCGCCGCCCTGAGCCTGGCCATCACCCTGGCCTGCGGTGCCCGTGCGCAGGACACCAGCCTGCCCGACATTGGCTCGTCTGCCGCCGAGATGATCGATCCGGCCACCGAAGCCGAATACGGCGCCTACCTGCGCTACGAACTGCGTCGCCTGAACATGCTGGTCGAGGACCCGCTGGTCGACGACTGGCTGCAGTCCATGGGCTTCCGCCTGGCCGCCGCCAGCGACGTGCCCATGAATCAATACACCTTCTTCATGATGCGCGACCGGCAGATCAACGCCTTCGCCACGCTCGGCGGCTACATCGGCATGAACGCCGGCCTGGTGCTCACCGCCGAGACCGAAGCCGAGGTCGCCGGCGTGATGGCGCACGAAATCGCCCACGTCACCCAGCGCCACGTGCTGCGCGCCTACGAACGGGCCAGCAAGGACCAGGTTCCCATCATGCTGGCCATGCTCGGCGCCATCGCCGCCGCCCAGGCCGTGGGCGACAGCGGCGGCAGCGACAACTCCAGCGGCAATGCCTCGATGGCCGCCGTGGCGGGTGCCATGGCCCTGATCCAGCAGCGCCAGATCGACTACACCCGATCGAACGAATCGGAAGCCGACCGCATCGGCATCCAGACCCTGGCGCGCGCCGGCTACGACCCCAACGGCATGGCCGACTTCTTCGAGCGCATGCAGCGCGTGAACCGCGGAAATTCCGGCGGCTACCAGCTGCCCGAATACCTGCGCACCCACCCGGTCACCACCACCCGAATCAGCGAAACCCGCCAGCTGGCCAACCGCATGCAGGGCACGAACCTGCCCGCCCCGGTTGCCACGCCCGTGCGCAGCTCCCTGCTGCTGCCCGGCGAGCTGAGCCTGGCCGCCCACGGTGGCGCCGCGCTCGACCGCGACGAGATCTTCCCCTGGGCGCGTGAACGCCTGCGCGTGCTCAGCGCCACCAGCCCGCGCCAGGCGCTGCTCGAATACGAAGCCCTGGCCAAGGCCCCCGGCCAGAAGGACAACGACGCCCTGCGTTATGGCCTGGCCCTGGCCCAGCAGCGCGCCGGCCGTCCGCGGGAGGCCGCCGCCACCCTCGATGCCCTGCTGGCCAAACACCCCGGCGACCTGTGGCTGGAGCTGGCCCGCGCCGAAACCGCCGCCCTGCACCGCCCGACCGCCGAGGCCACGGAGCTGTTCGAAGCGCTGCTCAGGCGCCACCCGGAAAGCCGGGCCGTGCGCCTGGCCTACGCCGAAGTCCTGGGCGAACGGGCCACCGCCGAAGCCGGGCGCCGCGCCCAGGACGTGCTGCGGCCGCTGCTGCCGACCGCCGGCGACGATCCGCTCTTCCAGCGCAACTTCGCCCGCGCCAGCGAACTGGCCGGCGACGAGATCCGGGCCAGCGAGGCCTACGCCGAGGCCGCTTTCCTCAACGGCCGGGCGGTGGACGCGCTCAACCAGCTCGAGCGCCTGAAGCAGCGCGAGGACCTGAACTACTACCAGCGCGCCCGCATCGAAGCGCGCATGGCCGCGATCACCCCGGTGGTGCTGGAAATGCGCCGCCAGGGCATCCGGGCCGAGGAACAGCGTCCCGACCGGCGCTAGGGGCCGCCATGCCCGCCAGGGAGGGGTGTCACGGGGAGGTCACAAAAGTTTTATCTACTTGCACCTGACCCCACCCGATGACACGGTACGCCAGTGCAGAAACGCATTCTCATCGTCGACGACGAACCCGCCATCCGCGAGATGGTGGCCTACGCCCTGCGCAAGGCCGATTATGAACCCGCCCACGCCGGCGACGCCCGGGAAGCCCAGGTGTCCATTTCCGAAAAGGTGCCCGACCTGATCCTGCTCGACTGGATGCTGCCCGGCACCTCGGGCCTGGAGCTGGCCCGGCGCTGGCGCAAGGACGAGATGACCCGCGACGTGCCGATCATCATGCTCACCGCCCGCGGCGAGGAAAACGACCGGGTCTCGGGCCTGGAATCGGGCGTGGACGACTACGTGGTCAAACCTTTCTCGGCCCGCGAACTGCTGGCCCGCATCCGGGCGGTCATGCGCCGGGCCCGGGACGACGAGGATGACGGTTCCGTGGCAGTCGGCGGCCTGCGCATCGACGGCGCCGCCCACCGGGTCTTCGCCGGCGACCAGCCCCTGCACGTGGGACCCACCGAATACCGCCTGCTGCACTTCTTCATGACCCACGCCGAGCGCGTCTACACCCGCACCCAGCTGCTCGACCATGTCTGGGGCGGCAACGTCTATGTGGAGGAACGCACCGTCGACGTGCACATCCGCCGCCTGCGCAAGGCCCTGGAACCCTTCGGCCTGGACAACATGGTCCAGACCGTGCGCGGCGCCGGCTACCGCTTCTCCGCGGCAACCGGCTGAGGTCGGGACTCCGGATGAGCGTATCGATCCTGCTGCGGCTGGCCTGGCGCCAGTCCCTGATCCGGCTGCTGCTGTTTTATGCCGTGGCGATCGGGCTGGGCCTGTGGCTGGGCGAAGTCTGGTGGGCGCTGGGCCTGGCCACCGCCGTGGTGGCCGCCCGCGCCTACTGGCGCCTGTACCGGGTGCTGCGTTTCCTGGACTGGCGCAAGCAGCTGCAGACGGTCGACGGCCAGGGCCTCTGGGCCGCGCTGGAAACCCTGATCCACCGCCGCCAGACCGAAAACCGCCGCCGCGGCCGGCGCCTGGTGCAGCTGCTGCGCGCCTACCGGCAGGCCGCCACCGCCATGCCCGACGGCGCGCTGGTCATCGGCCGCCGCGACGGCCGCCTGGTCTGGTTCAACAAGACCGCCCGGCACCTGCTGGGCCTGCGCTACCCGCAGGCCCTGGGCCAGCCGCTGGCCGACACCTTCCTGGCCCAGCCGCGGGTGCGCGACTGGCTGGCCGCCGGTGAAACCGACGAACCGCTGACCGACCTGCCCAGCCCGGTCGACCCGATGGTGCGCATCAGCCTGCGCCTGATCCCCTACTCCAGCTCGCAGTGGCTGGTGGTGGTGCGCGACGTCACCAAGCTGATGCGGCTCGAGCAGGTGCGCCGCGATTTCGTCGCCAACGTCTCGCACGAACTGCGCACGCCGCTGACCGTGGTGCACGGCTACCTGGACATGATCGAGCCGGAAGAACACCCCGAACTGGCGGTGATGGTCGAGGAAATGCGCCGGCAGTCCCAGCGCATGACCCAGCTGGTCGAGGACCTGCTGACCCTCTCGCGCCTGGAAGCCCAGGAATCGCTGCCCGAAGAGCCCCTGGCCATGGCGCCGATGCTGGTCACCCTGCGCCGCGAGGCCGAGGCCCTGAGCCAGGGCCGGCATACCGTGCGCGTCGAAGACACTGCCGGCTGCGACCTCACCGGCTCGACCAAGGAGCTGCACAGCGCCTTTTCCAACCTGGTGTCCAACGCCATCCGCTACACGCCCACCGGCGGCAGCGTGCTCATCCGCTTCGAACGCGTGGCCGGCGGCGGCGTGCGCCTGGCCGTGCAGGACACCGGCTACGGCATCCCGGAACAGCACCTGCCACGCATCACCGAACGTTTCTACCGGGTCTCGACCAGCCGTTCGCGCGAGTCCGGCGGTACCGGCCTGGGCCTGTCGATCGTCAAACACGTGCTCAGCCTGCACCAGGCCCGCCTGGAAGTGGAAAGCGAGGTCGGCCGCGGCAGCACCTTCGCCTGTGTTTTCGGCCCGGCCCGGGTGCGCATGCGCGGCCCGGCCGGCGGCCGGGGCACCGACGACGGCCCGGAAGTCGTAAGCTAAGGGCATGAGTCCCGACAGCCCCGAAGCCGGCGCCAGCGCGCCCGACCTGCACGCGCCAGAGCTTTACCTCAACCGCGAACTGTCGCAGCTGGAGTTCAATTTCCGGGTCCTGGCCCAGGCCAAGGACCCGCGGGTGCCGCTGCTCGAGCGCCTGCGCTACCTGTGCATCAGCTGCACCAACCTCGACGAGTTCTTCGAGATCCGGGCCGCCACCGTGCGCACCGCCCTGCAGTTCGGCGGGCCGCTGCCACCCGACGGCATCGCGCCCTCGCGGGCGCTGGAACTGATCCACGACAAGGCCGCCGAACTGGTGGCCGAACAGTACCGCTACTGGAACGAAGCCCTGCGCCCGGAACTCAATGCCGCCGGCATCCGCATCCTGGCGCATTCGTCCTGGAACGCGCGCCAGCGCAAGTGGCTGCATCGCTATTTCCGCGACGAACTGCTGCCGGTGCTCTCGCCCCTGGGCCTGGACCCGGTGCACCCGTTCCCGCGCATCCTCAACAAGTCGCTCAACGTCGTGGTGGTGCTGGAAGGCAAGGACGCGTTCGGCCGCAACGGCGGCATGGCCATCGTGCGCGCACCGCGCTCGCTGCCGCGCATCATCCAGCTGCCGCCGGAGATTTCGGGCGGCGAACACGACTTCGTGCTGCTTTCGGCCGTGCTTACCGCCTTCGTGGACGACCTGTTCACCGGCATGCGGGTCAAGGGCGCCTACCAGTTCCGCGTCACCCGCAATTCCGAACTGTTCGTGGACGAGGAAGAAGTCGAAAACCTCGCCAGCGCGCTCAAGGACGAACTGGCCAGCCGCGGTTTCCGGCCGGCGGTGCGCCTGGAAATCGCCGAACACTGCCCGAAACCCATCGTGCGCACGCTGCTGCAGAACTTCGGCCTGACCGAAAACGCCGTGTACCGCATCAATGGCCCGGTCAACATCAACCGCGTCACCCAGGTCTACGACCTGGTCGACCGCCCGGACCTCAAGTTCCCGGCCTTCAAACCCGGCGTCGTGGCGATTGACGCCGACGCGCCCTTCGACACCCTGCGCCAGCGCGACGTGCTGCTGCACCACCCCTACCAGAGCTTCCAGTCGGTGCTCGACCTGCTCCAGTTCGCCGCCCACGACCCCGACGTGCTGGCGATCAAGCAAACGCTGTACCGCACCGGCAAGGACAGCAAGATCATCGACCACCTGATCACGGCCGCGCGAAACGGCAAGGACGTGACCGTAGTGGTGGAGCTGCGCGCGCGCTTCGACGAAGAAGCCAACATCCGCCTGGCCGACCAGCTGCAGGAAGCCGGCGTGCAGGTGATGTACGGCGTGGTCGGCTACAAGACCCACGCCAAGATGATGCTGATCGTGCGCAGGGAAGGAAAAAAGCTGCAGCGCTACGTGCACCTGGGCACCGGCAACTACCACGCCGGCACCGCCCGCGCCTACACCGACATCGGCCTGATGACCTCCGACCCGGACATCGCCGCCGACGTGCACGACATCTTCCAGCAGCTTTCCGGCCTGGCGCCTTCGATCAAGCTGCGAAAAATGATGCAGTCTCCCTTCACCCTGCACAAGGGCATCCTGACCCGCATCGAACGCGAGGCGAAGCTGGCGCGTGCCGGCAAGGGCGGCCACATCATCGCCAAGATGAATGCGCTCAACGAAGCCAACGTCATCCGGGCCCTGTACGAAGCCTCGCAGGCCGGCGCGAAGATCGAGCTGATCGTGCGCGGCGCCTGCTGCCTGCGCCCCGGCGTGCCGGGCGTGTCGGAAAACATCACCGTGCGTTCGGTGGTCGGGCGTTTCCTCGAACACAGTCGCGTGTACTGGTTCGGCAACGGCGGCAAGCCGGAAATCTTCTGCTCGAGCGCCGACTGGATGGAACGCAACCTGCTGCGCCGCGTCGAGACCTGTTTCCCGATCATCGACCCGCGCCTGGCCGAGCGTGTGTACGACGAAGAACTGGCCAACTACCTCACCGACAACCAGCAGGCCTGGGAACTGCGCGAAGACGGCAGCTACGACCACGTCTCGCCGGCGGAGGACGAGATGCCCTATTCTGCGCAGGGCGCGCTCCTGGCCAAACTCTGCGGATGACCTGATGCCGACCGAAGCCACGCCACCGCTCAAGGACGGCGACATGCTGGCGGCCGTGGACCTGGGCTCGAACAGCTTCCACATGGTCGTGGCCCGCTACCTGCTGGGCCAGCTGCGCATCGTCGACCGCATCAAGGAAACCGTGCGCCTGGCCGAAGGCCTCGACGGCCAGGGCGGCCTCGACCCCTCGGTGATGCCACGCGCGCTCGACTGCCTGGCCCGGTTCGGCCAGCGCATCCGCACCCTGCCGGCGCCGCGCGTGCGCGCAATCGCCACCAACACCGTGCGCCAGCTGGCCAACCCGCAGTCCTTCCTGATGCCGGCCGAAACCGCGCTGGGCCATGGCATCGAAGTCGTGGCCGGACGCGAGGAGGCACGACTGATCTACCTGGGCGTTGCCCACGGCAACCCGCCCGAACCCGGGCGCAGCCGGCTGGTGATGGACATCGGCGGCGGCTCGACCGAGGTCATCATCGGCCAGGGTTTCGAAGCGGTGGAGCGTGAAAGCCTGCAGATGGGCTGCATCGCCACCACCCGGCGTTTTTTCGGCGACGGCCGCATCAACCGCAAACGCTGGAAGGAAGCGCGCACCGAACTGGCCGCCGAATTCCAGCAGTTCGCCGAAACCTACCGCCGCCGCGGCTGGCACGAGGCCATGGGCTCGTCGGGAACGATCAAGGCGATCTGCGACGTTTCGGTGAAGATGAAGCTCACCAAGGTCTCGATCACCCAGGACAGCCTCGCGGCCATCCGCGAAAAGCTGCTCGATTTCGACACCCTTGAATCGATCAGGCTGCCGGGCCTGTCGAACGAACGCCGCCCGATCTTCGCCGGCGGCTTGCTGGTGCTCGACGCCGCCTTCGGGGCGCTGGGCATCGAACGCATGTACGTCAGCGACCACGCCATGCGCGAAGGCGTGCTCTACGACCTGCTCGGCCGAGACCGCCAGGAAGACCCGCGCGACCAGTCGATCCGCGCACTGCAGGCGCGCTATGAAGTGGACACCGAACAGGCCGCCCGGGTCGAAGCCACGGCCATGAGCCTGTTCGACCAGGCCGAACTGCCCTGGCGCCTGGACCTCGACAACCGCCGGCTGCTGGCCTGGGCCGCGCGCATCCACGAAATCGGCCTGGTCATCGCCCACAGCCAGTACCACCAGCACGGCGCCTACCTGGTCGAAAATTCCGACATCGCCGGTTTTTCGCGCACCGAACAGCAGACCCTGGCCGCACTCGTGCGCAACCAGCGGCGCAATCCCAACCCGGCCAGCTTCGACAAGGTGCCCGACCGCCTTGTCGCCAACGTACAGCGCTGCGCCCTGCTGCTGCGCCTGGCGGTGCTGATGCACCGCAGCCACGACCGCGACCCGCTGCCAGTGGTGGAACTGGACGTGGACGGCGACGAAATGCTGCTGCGCCTGCCCAAGCGCTGGCTGGAAGGGCATCCGCTGACCCGCCTGGACCTGGAAACCGAACGCGAGCTGCTGCCGGGCTACGGCCACCAGCTGGTACTGCGCACCATCTGAACGCCGTAACCCGGGCGTCATGCTCCGGTCATGGGGCTGGCACACGGCGGCGGCAATCTGCGGCGCATGGACAAGCGCCTGCACATCGAACTGGTCACCGAGACCTACCCGCCCGACGTCAACGGCGTCGCCCTGACCGTGCAGTCGCTGGAACAGGGCCTGCGCGGCCTGGGCCATGCGGTCGGCGTGGTCAGGCCCGAACGCGAAGAAGACGGCCCGCGCCCGGACCCGATGCTGATGCTCGTCGAGGGTGCGCCGATCCCGCGCTACCCGGGCCTGCGCTTCGGCCTGCCCGCGGGCCGCCGCCTGCTGGCGCGCTGGCAGGCCCAGCGGACCGATGCGGGGTACATCGCCACCGAAGGCCCGCTGGGCTGGTCGGCACTGCGCGCCTGCCGGCAGCTTGGCATCCCGGTCGCCACCGGCTTCCACACCCGCTTCGATGACTACGTGGGCCGCTACGGCGCGGGTTTCCTGAGCCCCTGGGTGTTCGCCTGGCTGCGTCGTTTCCACAACCGCGCCGATGCGACCCTGGTGCCGACCGCGGAGCTGCGCGACCAGCTGGCGCAGCAGGGGTTCCGCCAGGTGGCGCACCTGGCCCGCTGGGGCGCCGCCGAGGGCGCGCCGGTGCTGGTGCACGTGGGCCGCATCGCCCCGGAAAAAAACCTGCCGCTGGCGGTGCGCGCCTACCGCGAACTGCAGAAGCAGCGGCCCGATGCGCGTTTTGTCTGGGTCGGCGACGGCCCGGCGCGGGCGGGCCTGCAGGCGGCCAATCCCGACTTTCTGTTCGCCGGGGTGCTGCGCGGCGAAGACCTGGCGCGGCACTTCGCCAGCGCCGACCTGTTCTGCTTCCCCAGCCTGTCGGAAACCTTCGGCAACGTGACGCTCGAAGCCATGGCCAGCGGCATCGCCACGGTGGCCTTCGACTACGGCGCCGCGCGCGAACACCTGCGCAACGGCCTGCACGGGGCGGCGGTGGATTTCGGCGACGAAGCCGGTTTCGTGAAAGCGCTGGTGGCCACGGCCACCGGCGACGGGCTGCGCCACCAGGGCGAAGCAGCGCGGCTTGCCGTGCACCACCTGCACCCCGACCAGGTGGCCCGCGACTTCGCCTTGCTGCTCGACGGGCTGGGCGGCCGCCGGGAGCAGGCGGCGTGAACGTGCGGGTCCGTCGCCTGTCGGACCGCGAACAAGCCTGGTGCCTGGTTGCCAATCGCTGGGGCACGCGTTCGGTCGTGCGTGCGTACTTCCGCGCAGTCAGCCGGCTCGGTGACGGGGCATTCTGGTATGCGCTGATGGCCGCGCTGATCGTCTTCGACGGCTGGCGCGGGCTGGCGGTGTCGGCGCAGCTGGCGGCCACCGGCCTGGTGGCGCTGCTGATGTACCGAAAGCTCAAGCGCTGGACCCGGCGCCCGCGCCCCTTCGCGGCCGACGTGCGCATCCGCGCTTGGGTGGCACCGCTGGACGAGTTCAGTTTCCCATCCGGCCACACGCTGCACGCGGTCGCCTTCACCGTGGTCGCCCTCGCCCACTACCCGGGCCTGATGCCACTGCTGCTGCCCTTCGCCGCCAGCGTCGCCGCGTCGCGCATCGTGCTGGGCCTGCACTACCCCAGCGACGTGCTCGCCGCCACCGGCATCGGCCTCGCCCTGGGCGCGCTGTCCCTCTGGATCGTCGCGCCGGTGTAACTCCGTGCTCGGGACTTCAGCTCCTCTGCCCTTGGCCCTTGGCCTTTGGCCAAGCAGGGCCTCGGTCCGTGTTCGCTTCGCGAGTGGAGGCAGCGTGCAGTCGCCCTGCCCGCGACCGCAAGTACGTCCATGTAGCAACTGTGTTGGATCAGGTGGCTTCCAGAGCCAACTGATCCCGCATGCGGGCGTTGAGGATGACCAGCATCTTTCGCATCACGGCCACGATGGCGACCTTCGCGGCTTTGCCTTGCGCCTTCAGGGTTTCGTAGAACGCTTTGAGTCGTGGTTCAAAGCGTGCTGCGGACATGGCCGCCATGTAGAGCGGGGCACGGATTCGTGGCCGGCCACCCCAAGTGGTTCGGCGGCCGCGCATTGTTCCGCTGTCGCGGGCCAGAGGTGCGCCCCCGGCGAGCTTGGCAATGGCCTTGCCGCTCAGCCGGCCCAGCTCCGGCAGCTCACAGGCCAAGGTGGCCTGCAGGATCGGCCCGACACCCTTCAAGGACCGCAAAGCAGCCAGTTCGGGCTGGGCGCGGACCTGGGCGGTGATTTGCCGCCCCAGCTCGGCGATGACCCGCTCCAGGCTGGCGATGTGGCTCCGCGCCAGCCGGCGCAGCACGGGGTCTTCGAGCACGTCGGCACGCTGTCGCTCCGCGGTCAGCATATCCACCAACTGGGTCCGGCGATGGGTCCATTCACCCAGCCGGCGCTGCCACGGCGACTTGGGCTCGTAGCGCGGCAGGTCAAGCACCTGGCCCATGCGGGCCAGCCCGAGGGCATCCAAGCGGTCGGTCTTCGCCAGCTGCCCGGTCGCCTTGGCAAAGTCGCGGCCCTGGCGCGGGTTCAGACGGACCACAGGCAGGCCGGCGTCATGCATCGCGTCCGTAGTCTTGAGGTCGTAGCACCCCGTCGCCTCGATCACCACCTGACGGGGCTTGAGCGGCAGCAGGAAGGCCACCAGCTTTCGCCTGCCTTTGGCATCGTTGCCGAAGCTCCACTGCTTGCTGGTGCCGTGGATCGCCACGTCCAGAACGGCCTTGCTGAAATCCACCCCGACGGCTTCATTCATGCGGATTCTCCGGTAGGCTCTTGTTGTCGAGAGTCCTCCCTGCCGGGCCCGGTCTTGTCACTTCGAGCGCCTACTCGTGCAACTGTTCGGGCGTATGCAGGGAGATTCCGGTGTGGGGACCGTGCTACATGACGGTCGCGAGACCTAGGCTCAAACGGTCGCCCACACCGGCTCTCGACGCCTAGGCTGCCAA
>NZ_CAXBJS010000086.1:0-11432 GCF_963976025.1 uncultured Arenimonas sp. | reverse complement strand
CTTTGCCAAAGGCAAAGTCAAAAGATTCGCGCCTGAAGGCGCTCCTACAGGGACAATCCGCCATAATCCGGGCATGAACTTGCCTGATCGAACTGAACTTAGGCTGCAGTGGACCCGCCAGGCGCTGGCGGATCCGGAGGCGTTGCTGGTGCGGGCGTCGAATGACGCGAGTTTCCGCAGCTACTGGCGCGCGCAGTCGGCGGGGCGGGCGTGGATCGTGATGGATGCGCCGCCGGACAAGGAAGACATCAGGCCCTGGCTGGACGTTGCCCAGCGCCTGGCGCACGCCGGCCTGCACGTGCCCGACATCCAGGCCGCCGACCCGCAGCGCGGCTTCGTGCTGATGGAAGACCTGGGCGACCGCACGCTGCTGCCCGAGCTCAACGGCACCAACGTCGACCGCCTCTACGGCGAGGCCATGGACGCGCTGCTGGCCATGCAGCAAAACGCCGACACCGTCGGCCTGCCCGAATACGACGAAGCGCGACTGGTCGCCGAGATGGAGCTGATGCCGGAATGGTTCCTCAAGCGCCACCTGGGCTTCACGCCCGAGTGCGAACAGTGGGACGTGATCGAATCCGCCTTCCGCGCCCTGGTCACCAGCGCCCAGGCGCAGCCGCAGGTGTTCGTGCACCGCGACTACCACTCGCGCAATCTGCTGGTCACCGACGAACATTCGCCGGGCGTCATCGATTTCCAGGACGCCGTGCGCGGGCCGGTCACCTACGACCTGGTTTCGCTGCTGCGCGACTGCTACATCGAATGGCCCAACGAACGCGTTGAACACTGGGCCGGCGAGTACCGCGAAAAACTCGCCGCCGCCGGCGTCGCCGTGCCCGATGCGAAAACCTTCCAACGCGCCTTCGACCTGATGGGCCTGCAGCGCCACATCAAGGTGCTGGGCATCTTCTGCCGCCTCTGGTACCGCGACGGCAAGGCCGGTTACCTGCAGGACCTGCCGCTGGTGTGGAAATACACCCGCGAGGTGGGCCTGCGGCATCCCGAAACAGCGGAGCTGGTGGCGCTGATCGAAACAGCAATCGGCGACCGCAACATCACGCTTCCTGTAGGAGCGCCTTCAGGCGCGAATCCCTTCTTTGCCGAAGGCCAGGCCAAAAGCTTCGCGCCTGAAGGCGCTCCTACAGGAAATTGCGGGGAGGCATGAAAGCCCTGGTCTTCGCCGCCGGCAAAGGCGAGCGCATGCGCCCGCTGACCGACACCACGCCCAAGCCGCTGCTGCCCGTGCGCGGCAAGCCGCTGATCGAATGGCACCTGGAAAAACTCGCGGCGCTGGGCGTGCAGGACGTGGTCATCAATACCTCCTGGCTGGCCCACGCCTTCGAACCCGCGCTGGGGCAGGGCGAACGCTGGGGCCTGCGCCTGCACTATTCGCACGAAGGCCCCGAGCCGCTGGAAACCGGCGGCGGCATGCTGCACGCGCTGCCGCACCTGGGCAGCGAACCCTTCCTGGCGGTGAACGCCGACATCTGGTGCGACTACGACTTCGCCCGCCTGCCGCGCGAACCCGCCGGCCTGGCCCACCTGGTGCTGGTGGACAACCCGGCCCACAACCCCGAAGGCGACTTCGCCCTGCTCGACGACGGCAGCATGCAGCCCGCGGGTGAGCGGCGGCTTACGTTTTCCGGCATCGGCGTGTACCGGCCGGTGCTGTTCAACAACTGGCGCAGCGTCATCGGCGCCGCCGCCGGCGCCGAGCTCGAGCCGCCGCGTTTCCGCCTGGCGCCGCTGCTGCGCGCCGCCATGCGCGCGGGTCAGGTAAGCGGCGAACACCACCGCGGCACCTGGACCGACGTCGGCACCCCCGAGCGCCTGGCCGCCCTGGGCTGACCGCGTCCCTCCCACACCAGTAGCTGAACCGCTGGTCGGCCTTCTGCGGCTTCCTGTGACTTATGTCCTTGATTGGGCCCGCAAAATCGCCGCTAATGCAGGGATGTTCAAGTCCGCCGCCCGCTCCGCGCAGCTGATGCTCTGCCATGTCCTGGAAGGCGACCTGGCGGGTTTGCCCGCGCACGAGCGCCGCGAACAGTACCGCCGGCAGATCCAGATGCTGCACGGCGCCATGAGCAAGCTGCTGCTGGGCATGGCCGTGATGGCCGCGCTGGTTTTCGCCTACGAAGCCTTCGTGCTGCCGTCGCTGCCCTCGCGGCTGGTGCTGCAGGCCGGCGGCGTGGCGCTGCTGTTGGCCATGGCGCTGCGCTACCGCACGGTGGTGTCCATCCGCCGCCGGCGCGCGCTGGGCATGGTGTTCCTGGCACTGCTGCTGGCCTGCCTGGCCGTGGGCGCGGTGGAGTGGACCGGGCCTTCGCTGCTGCCGCTGGCGGTGTTCCTGCTGCTGCCGGTCACCTGGCTGCCGCTGCTGGTGAAACCGCACGTCACTTTCGGCGGCCTGGCCCTGTGCACCGCGGTGGTGGCGGCCCTGCTGCTTGAATCCTCCGCCCCGGCGGGCGAGGTGCGGCTGTTCGGGTTCTACTACCTGCTAAGCGTCGCCGGCGGCCTGGTGCTGCGCCGCGCCCGCAGCAACCTGGCCAACCGCCTGGACAAGCAGGTTGAATCCCTGTGGCAGCGCGCCGTCAGCGACCCGCTGACCGGCCTGCTCAATCGCCAGGGCTGGATGAACCTCGCCGGCACCGCCATGGCCGACGCCCTGCGCGACGGCCACACGCCGGCGGTGCTGTTCATCGACGTCGACCACTTCAAGAAAACCAACGACCAGCACGGCCACCTGGCCGGCGACGACCTGCTGCGCGCCCTGGGCCAGATCATCGACGGCCGCATCGGCCCGGGCGAATACAGCGCCCGCCTGGGCGGCGAAGAGTTCGCCTGCCTGCTGCCCGACGCCACTGTGGAAACCGCCCGCCGCTTCGCCGAACGGCTGGCCGCCGACTACCGCCAGCGCGCCCGCGACTACGGTTCGACCCTGAGCATCGGCATCGCCACCCACGAAGACGGCGACGTGCTCAACGACCTGCTGGCCCGCGCCGACGCCGCCCTGTACCAGGCCAAGCGCAGCGGCCGCGACCAGGTGGTCATCAGCCAATAGAGCATCGCCTCCTTGCGGAGGCGATGATTGTTACCAGTCTGGATCTTCGCTTGGGGCCGGCGGGTTGGCCGGCGCCACTGCGGGGCTTGGGGCCGGCGACGGAGCCGCGGCAGCCGGAACTCTTGGGCTGGCTGCTTCGGAGTCCTGTTGGGCCGTCGGCGCCTGGATGGACGGAAGGGCTTCACGCAGTTCCAGCATGCCGGGCTGGAAGCCCGATGCATCCGGCACGTCACCCTCGATCCGGCCATAGGCGGTCTGGGACGAAACCCGGTCCACCGTCAGGGTGCAGCACGGGGACTCGAGCCGGCCCAGCGGACGCCCGGTCTGCGGGTCGGTCAAGGCATCGCCCATGCGCACCACCGTGTACCGGTCGCCGACCTTCACCGCCTGCCCGCCCTGGCTCAGCACCGCCACGTCACCCTGAAGGGCAACGATGGAGATCGGGAAGATGCTCGACAGAACCGCCTGCGACATTTGCGCTGACAGGGCGTCCATCATCTGCCCGGCCATGCTGGCACCGTCGATCACCCGCGGCATGGTGCTGGCATCGGTTGCCGGCAGGGTGTGCTCGAACCTGCGCGAAAGCACGACTTCGCCAGTCGTGGCATTGATGACGTCCAGACCTACCGCGCCGCCACCGCTGTAGCTGACAAGTTCGCGGTCGGACATACGCAGCTTGCGTACATGGCGCCGGTACTCGAAGCGTTCGATGGTGGGGACAAGGATCAGGTCGGTTGCCAACTGCTGGCCAATGCGCGCCACGTCGGCGACGCGGGCATTGCCGCTATTGATGAACTCCACTTCGCGCTGCAGTTCGGGCGCGAGCTCGCGGTCAAGCATGACGAAACGGTCGCTCTGCGACAGGGCTTGCGAAATGCGGCGCTTGACGGCCTGGCCAACCTCGCCGGCGGACACCGATGCATCACCCACCGGGTAGCGAGCCTCGGATTGCCGCGGAAACACCACCAGCAGCTTCGGGCGGCCGTCATCGGCCGGTGCCTCGTACTTCGCCACCTTCGCCTTGATCGAAACCTTCCAGTAGTTGTCGTAGACCTTTTCCTTGCCCTCATGGGAGCCCTCGGCGAAGGCACCGGCTTCGCCCCAGGCATCCGCAACCCACCCGCCAGCGGCATAGGAACCCTTGTACTCGCGCTCAGCCTGCAACTTGCTGATCTGTTCCGACGACACCACTTCGAAGCCGGTGACGGCACCATCGGAAGAGGACACCACGAGGTCGGCGTAGGCGCTGGTCTGCATGTCCAGCCGGCGCAGCCCGTTTATGTCGATGCGCAGCGCCCCGCGCGAGGCGGCGCTGGCACTGGAAACCCGGCGGCCGTTGACCTGGCTGATCGCACTGTCCAGCGCGCGTAGCGAGGCTTCCTCGGGTGTGCCGCCGATGCCGGTGGCCTCGACTTCCACTTCGCGAACCCCGCCAAAGTCCGGGTTCTCGCGGAACGCCGGTTCATTGCCTTCGGCGGTCGTGCCTGCGGACTCGGGTGGGGCGGATTCGCCGCAGCCGGCGACCAGGGCCACGAGCAGGACGGAAAGCAACAGACGGAGGACGCGCATCGGTCAGAGCCCGTCGAGCATCGAGGTGGCATCAGACGGCGGCGACAGGTCGTTGCGCTTGCCGTATTCGAAGATCATCTTGCTGGAGGTACGCAGGCTGTTGAAGTAGCCCGGCGACTCCTTCGTCACGTAGACCGCCGCGCGGCCGGTGCCGCTCAGCGAACTGGCACCGAACGAGCGTCCGGCCGCCTGCGCGGCGTCAAGCGTGTGCTTGGCGGTAAGCAGGCCCTTGCCGTAGCTGACCAGTCCTTCGGCATAAGCAGACTTGCCGGAAGCGTCGAGCTGCGGCTGGTCCTGCATGCGCGCGGCAATAGCCTCCTGGGCACCATCGGATACCTCGCGGGATTTCTTCAGGGCGCTCGTGTCCACCTGCTCGGCGGAAAGCGCCTGTTGCTCCGCTTTGAGCAGGGTTACCTGGTCCTGCAAGTCGAAGGCTTCGGCGAACTTGATCTGCGCCGCGATGATGTGCGACTGCGACTCGACGAACTTTCCGACCACCATCTCGGGGCTTGCAGCGCCCTCGTCCTTCTTGCCCAGAAGGCCGCCGAGCTGTGCATGGGCGGGCAGGGCGATGCTGGCGAGAACGAGGGTGGCCAGGAAAAGGCGCGTGATCTTCAAGGGGTATCTCCTTTGGAATTGAGGGTTTCGGCGACTTCAGCGGACGCCGCGGGCATTGAGCTGGTCGGCCATCATCTGGGCGGCCTGTTCGGCGGCCAGGGCCAGGGCATTGGTGCGTGCGACGGTTTCCGTGGGGCCAATGCCCGAGAACTGGATCGGGCCCACCGATGAGACGTTGCGCGGGAATCGCCCGGCGACGTCCAGCACTTTTCCGTTCACCGTCACATAGACGCGCGGCTGGCCGGTCACCGGGTCGGTGTCGCGCACGCCGACGTCCAGGGTTCCGTAGGCGAGCAGCGGGATGCCCGCGTTGCGCACGCCTGCTACCGTGCCGCGCAGGGCGTCAGGGCTGATGTCTTCGCCGGTGCTGTAGTCGCTGCGGATGCGGGCCAGACTCATCTGGCCACCGCTTTCGCCTTCGACGTATTCGCCTTCGACCACCTCGTAGCCGGCCTGGCCCAGCACGCCGATCATGGCCGAGTTGATTTCATTGGTATTGGTCACCTGCCACTGCACCTGTTCGGCCTTGCGGGTGACGCTGCCGCCGCTGGTCCGGGTTTCCGAGCTGGACCCCTGGGCGGCAAGTGTCTGGCTGCGCGAGCCGTCGGTGTCGATGCGGTTTCCGGAGATGCGTTCACCTTCCGAGGTGGATTCGCCGTAAGTGGCCGAGACGTCGGCGTCGACCGTGGCGTCCACGCGCTGGTAGACCTTGTCCTGGAACGCCTGTGCCGACGACTGGGCGCGCGCCACGAACACCAGGGCCATCAGCGAACGCTGGCCAGGCGCCGACGAAGCCGTGGCGGAACCGGCATCGATATCGGCCTGCAGCAACGCCACGTTGATGTCGGCACGTACAACCACCGAATAGGTCTTGGCCGATTTGTCTTCGGTTTCATCCAGGATGGCCGAGCCCAGCACGTAGCGGTCCACCTGGCCTTCGAACTGCTCGCGGCGCTGGGCGAAAGCGCGCATCGCCGTGGGGGAGGTGGCGGCCAAGTGGGACTCGATTGCCGCAAAGGTGGCCTTGCGCTGCGCCTCGCGGCGCTCTTCGGGGTCCAGGCGGCCTTCGTAATCCACACGACCCATGCCCTTCGCGCTTGCCGTCTGGGCGAGTGCCGGCGGGGCCATGCAGGCAAGGGCTAGGCCCAGGAGCACGGCCATGGGAATCCAAGCTTTCATCGACATTTTTCTACGAGCTCCTGAAAAGCGCGGGCCTGCTTGGTGGCAGTGCGGGGATCCTGCTGCTGGCGCAGCCATTCCCCGTCCCCGCCGCCGGCAGCCGCGGCGAACATGGCCAGGCCCGAGAGCAACGTCTCGTACCGGGCGGCATCCAGATCAAATTGCGCCTGGCTGGCAGGCAGCGTCTTGGTGGCGCCATGGCGGAAACCATGGTCGAGGTATGTCTTGCCCGACAGCGGCTCGCTGGCGCGCAGGCGGAAATAGGCGCCCAGCAGTTCCTGGCGCATCGCGGGGGTTTGCTTGAGCGTCTTCTGGCGGAAGCCTTCGAGCTCCAGTTCCAGCGCGTAGTCGGGCTCGGGCACCTTCAGGGTGAACACCCGGCCGTCGGCGAAGCGCGCCGCCATGGTGCCGCCCACGGCCTGGCCGGGCTGGTGCGGCAGAAGCCCCATGCCCAACGTGGAGGAGAGGAGCTTGGTGAATTCGTGGCCCAGCGTTCCGTCCTGGACCCGGGCGGCCAGGGCGACGGGAACCTCCGCATCCGGCGCCACCGCGACTTTCACCAGCTGCATGCGCAGCGCCGAACTGTCCGGCAGGCGCAGCCGCGCCAGCGCAGCCTGGCTGGCGCCGGCCAGGCTGGCGGTGCCAGTGCCCTGCACAAGGCTGCGGAAGGCGGCTTCGATCTGTTCGGTCGTGGGCGGCTGGTCCATGACGTCCACGCGCTGCACCGTCACGGGGTAGGCCAGGCGGACCTGCATGTCGCGGTAGTCGAAAAAGAGCAACTGGGCCGAAAGCTCCACCAGCAGCTTGTGCTGGCCGGCGATTTCCTCGACCACCGTCACTTCGCGGTCCAGTGCCAGCGCCATCGCGGTGGCGCTGCCGGTGCCGTCCAGGGTGGCCAGCTCGCCCATGCGCAGTTCCACGTGGGGCATCGGCGTATCCGCCAGTTGGCGAGCGAGCAGGGTGTTGGTCTGCAGCAGGCCGTCGGCATGCAGGATCCGCGAGGCCACGGGCAGGCTGTCGGGCGCGCCCGCGGCGGCACCTGTGAAGGCCAGGCCGGCAAAATGCACGGTGTCGCGATTGCTTTCGTTGGCGTGGGCGGGCGTCGGCGCCGCGGCGAAGGCCAGCGACGCCAGGCAGGCGATGAGGAGGGTACGCATGGCTGGAGTCTAGGCAGCGCCGTTCACTTTCCGAGGGAGAACTTTTCTCTCTATGCAGGAACTGCGATGCCCGTCACGCGCGCACGTCGCGACCAGGTTTCGCTGTGGGAGAGGCTTCAGTCCCGAAAGCATCGGGACTGAAGTCACTCCCACAAGATCAGCCCCCAGCAGCCCCCGAATACCAGCCGTGGCAAGATGTCGGGCATCGCCTTCACGCCCCGACCCAAATGACCGAACTCGTCCCCGTCCTGCTTTCCGGCGGCTCCGGCACCCGCCTGTGGCCGCTTTCGCGCGAAACCCATCCCAAGCAGTTCCAGCCGCTGGTGGGGGAAAAGTCGCTGCTGCAGGCCACCTGGGAACGCCTCGAGGGCCTGGACGGCCTGGCCGCGCCGATCGTGGTGGCCAACGAAGACCACCGTTTCATGGTGGCCGAACAGCTGCGCCGCGTGGGCGCTGTGCCCAGCGCCATCGTGCTCGAGCCCGTGGGCCGCAACACTGCGCCCGCCATTGCCGTCGCGGCACTACAGGCCCGCGCCGGCGGCGCCGACCCGCTGCTGCTGGTGCTGCCCTCCGACCACGTTATCGCCGACGAAGCCGGCTTCCGTGCCGCCGTGCTGTCCGCTTGCGAAGCGGCAGGGCAGGGCGCCCTGGTCACCTTCGGCATCGTGCCCACGGGCCCGGAAACCGGCTACGGCTACATCAAGGCGGGCCCTCCCACAAAGGCAGCCGTCATGCCGGTGGAAGCCTTCGTCGAAAAACCCGACAAGGTGACGGCCGAAGCCTACGTCGCCTCCGGCGACTACTTCTGGAACTCCGGCATGTTCCTGTTCCGCGCCTCGGCCTACCTGGCCGAGCTGGAAAAACACGCCCCGGCCATGGTCGCCGCCGCCCGCGAATCGCTGGAAAAAGCCCAGCGCGACGTCGATTTCCTGCGCCTGGACCGCGCCGCCTTCGAAGCCTGCCCGGCCGATTCCATCGACTACGCCGTCATGGAAAAAACCGACAAGGCCGCCGTGCTGCCCATCAACCTGGGCTGGAACGACGTGGGCAGCTGGAAGGCCCTGTGGGAAATCGCCGACCAGGACCCCGACGGCAACGCCCACCACGGCGACGTCATCGCCCTGGACTGCCGCAACACCCTGGCCTGGGGCGGCCGCCGGCTGGTGAGCCTGCTGGGCCTGGACGACGTCATCGTGGTGGATACCGACGACGCCCTGCTGGTGGCCGCGCGCGACCAGGTGCAGCAGGTGAAGGACATCGTTGCCCGCCTGAAGGAAGAAGGCCGGCCCCAGGCCAGCATCCACCGCAAGGTCTACCGCCCCTGGGGCAGCTACGACGGCATAGACAGCGGCGAGCGCTTCCAGGTGAAGCGCATTGTTGTTAATCCCGGTGCCGCGCTCAGCCTGCAGATGCACCACCACCGCGCCGAACACTGGATCGTGGTTAGCGGCTCTGCCCGCGTTACTTGCGATGACCGCGTGTTCCTGCTCAGCGAAAACCAGAGCACCTACATTCCCCTTGGCAGCAAACACCGCCTGGAAAACCCCGGCAAGGTGCCGCTGGAACTGATCGAAGTGCAGTCCGGCAGTTACCTCGGCGAAGACGACATCGTTCGCTTCGAGGACGTCTACGGCAGGCAGCAGGGCTAAACCCGTTATCGGCGGCGGTCAAGCCATCGAGAATCTTTCCCGCGTGTAATTCCTACACGATTCGGGCTGCTAGGCTCTTTGCCCTCTGTCCTGTCCGGCGCCGCAGTGCGTTATCCCCCCGTATGGACTACCTCCAACTCTGGCAAGAACTTGAGCCTGCCCACTGGGCGCGCGCGGCCTTTTCGATGGCCGTGGTGGCCCTGCTTGTCCCGCTGACCCTGCCGCTGGCCCGGCGCTGGGGCCTGCTGGACATCCCGGGTGGCCGCAAGGACCACGCCAGCCCGATTCCGGTGACCGGCGGCGCGGTCATCCTGTTCGCCGTCGTGGCCGGCTTCTTCATCTTCGAACCCAACTGGAACCTGCGCGTGGCCACCTTCCTGGTGGGCGCCCTGGGCCTGGTGGTGGTGGGCCAGCTGGACGACAAATACGACCTGCGCTGGACCTGGCGCATCGGCGCCCAGGCGCTGGCGGCGCTGGCGCTGTACTTCCTGGCCGGCGTGCAGGCAAGCAACCTGCAGGATGTTTTCGGTTTCACGGGCGCCAACATCGGGCTGCTGGCGCTGCCGTTCACCGTGTTCGTGGTGGTGGGCATCATCAATGCCCTGAACATGGCCGACGGCGTGGATGGCCTGGCCGGCTCGCTGGCCTTGGTTTCGCTGATGCTGTTCACCTGTTTCGCCCTGTACGCCGGCGACATGAACCTGGCCGTGCGACTGCTGTCGCTGGCGGCCGCGGTGGTGGGGTTCCTTATCTGGAATTCGCGCCTGCCCTGGCAGCCGCGGGCCAGGGTCTTCCTGGGCAACGGCGGCAGCATGCTGCTGGGTTTCATCATTGCCTGGGCGGCGCTGCGGCTTACCCAGAACCCGGCCCACCCGGTGTCGCCGGTGCTGGCCCCGTACACACTGGCCCTGCCGCTTATTGATTGCGTGGTGCTGATGGTGCGGCGCTACCGCCGCGGGGCCTCGCCCTTCAAAGCCGACCGCAACCACATGCACCACCTGCTGCTGGACGCCGGCTACCGCCCCTTCATGGTGGTGCTGCTGATGGCCGGCGGTTCGCTGGTGCTGGGCATCGCCGCCGCGGTGGCGGTGAAGACCGGCGTCTACCGGCCGGTGCTGGTGGGCTGCTTTTTCATGCTGCTGGGGAGCTGGTACCTGTTCACCCGCAATCGCGACGTTGCCGTGGCCCGCCTGCGCCGCCTGCGCGGTGGCGGCGAGGCTCCGCAAGCGGCGCTGCGAGCCGCACAGGAAGCCGGCGAACGCTGATGATCGACCTGCATTGCCACATGCTGCCGGGCATCGACGATGGCCCGACCAGCCTTGAAGTGTCCCTGGCCATGGCCCGGCAGGCCGTGGACGACGGCATCCATTTCACCGCCTGCACGCCGCACATTTACCCAGGCCTGTACGAAAACAACCGGGCCGGCATCGAACAGGCCGTGGAGGATTTCCGGCGCGAGCTCGCCGCCGCGAAGATTCCGCTGCAGCTGGGCGTGGGCGCCGACACCCACCTGGCGCCCGACCTGGTGGGCGGCATCCGCAGCGGCCGCGTGCCCACCATTTGCGGCAGCCGCTACCTGCTGCTGGAGCCACCGCACCACGTGGCGCCGCCGCGTTTCGCCGAAAGCGTGTTCACGCTGATGACCGCCGGCTACATTCCCGTCATCACCCATCCCGAGCGGCTGACCTGGATCGAAAACCACTACGCCGTCTTCGGCGATTTGGTGAAGCAGGGCGCCTGGATGCAGCTCACCGCCGGCAGCCTGACCGGCCGCTTCGGCAAGCGCCCGCAGTACTGGAGCGAGCGCATGCTCGACGAAGGCCTGGTGCACATTCTGGCCACCGATTCGCACCACTGCGACAAACGCCCGCCGCTGCTGGCCGAAGGCCGCGATGCCGCCGCCCGCCGCCTGGGCGCGGAAGAAGCGCATCATCTGGTCAACACCCGCCCGCAGGCCATCCTGGACGACCTGCCGCCGGCCGCCGTGCCGCCGCTGCCGGATGTGGGGAAACCCCTGTCCCGCAAGCCCGGTCTTTGGACTAGGCTGTTTGGCAGCCCATAATCCCAATCCCCCCGAATGAGCCGAATGAATATGAACAGCCTCGTGCTCCGGAGTGTGTTGGCCGCCTTGCTGCTATCGCTGCTGGCGGCCTGTGCGACTTCGACCAGTGGTTCGGTACGCAGTGGCACCGCCAAGGC
>NZ_CAXBJS010000085.1:0-11497 GCF_963976025.1 uncultured Arenimonas sp. | reverse complement strand
TATTCCGCCGCGCCACCGGCGCGGCAGGAATAATCACTTTTTGTCGTCGTCCTTGACCTCGGTGAACTCGGCGTCCACCACGTCTTCGGCCTGCGCCTGCGGACCCGGCTCGGCGCCGCCTTCCGGCGCGCCTTCCTGGCCACCGGCGGCCGCCGCGTAAAGCGACTGCGCGGCCTGCTGCAGGGACTGGGTCTTCGCCTCGATCTGGGCCTTGTCGTCGCCCTTCATCGCGGTCTCAAGCTCCGACAGCGCGGTTTCGATGCCGGCCAGCTGCTCGCCGGGCACCTTGGAACCGTGCTCGGTGATCGCGGTGCGGGTGGCGTGGATCAGGCCATCGGCGGCGTTGCGCGCGGTCACCAGCTCGTGGAACTTCTTGTCCTCTTCGCGGTGCGCCTCGGCGTCGCGCACCATCTGCGCGATCTCTTCCTCGCTCAGGCCCGAGCCGGCCTTGATCTCGACCTTCTGCTCCTTGCCGGTCTTCTTGTCCTTGGCCGACACGTGCAGGATGCCGTTGGCGTCGATGTCGAAGGACACCTCCACCTGCGGCATGCCACGCGGCGCGGCGTCGATGCCCGAAAGGTCGAACTTGGCCAGCGACTTGTTGAAGCGGGCCTGTTCGCGCTCGCCCTGCAGCACGTGCACGGTCACGGCCGACTGGTTGTCCTCGGCGGTGGAGAACACCTGCGAGGCCTTGGTCGGGATGGTGGTGTTCTTTTCGATGATCTTGGTCATCACGCCGCCCAGGGTTTCGATGCCCAGGCTCAGCGGGGTGACGTCGAGCAGCAGCACGTCCTTGACGGTGCCGGCGAGCACGCCGCCCTGGACCGCGGCGCCGATGGCAACGGCCTCGTCCGGGTTGACGTCCTGGCGCGGGTCCTTGCCGAAGAACTCGGCGACCGCGGCCTTCACCTTCGGCATGCGGGTCTGGCCACCGACCAGGATGACGTCGCCGATGTCGCTGGCACGCAGGCCGGCGTCATTGAGCGCCACGCGGCACGGTTCGATGGTCTTCTTGATCAGGTCGTCCACCAGGGCCTCGAGCTTGGCGCGGGTGAGCTTGATGTTCAGGTGCTTCGGGCCCGAGGCGTCCGCCGTGACGTACGGCAGGTTCACTTCGGTCTGCTGGTTCGACGAGAGCTCGATCTTGGCGCGCTCGGCGGCGTCCTTCAGGCGCTGCAGGGCCAGCGGGTCCTTGCGCAGGTCGATGCCCTGTTCCTTGTTGAACTCTTCGACCAGGTAGTCGATGACGCGGGCGTCGAAGTCTTCGCCGCCCAGGAAGGTGTCGCCGTTGGTGGCCAGCACTTCGAACTGCTTCTCGCCGTCGATTTCGGCGATCTCGATGATCGAGACGTCGAAGGTGCCGCCGCCCAGGTCGTAGACCGCGATCTTACGGTCGCCGCCCTTCTTGTCCATGCCATAGGCCAGCGCGGCCGCGGTCGGCTCGTTGATGATGCGCTTGACGTCCAGGCCGGCGATGCGGCCGGCGTCCTTGGTGGCCTGGCGCTGGCTGTCGTTGAAGTAGGCCGGCACGGTGATCACGGCTTCGGTGACCGTCTCGCCCAGGTAGGCTTCGGCGGTCTTCTTCATCTTCTCGAGCACCTTGGCCGAGATTTCCTGCGGCGCCATCTTCTTGCCGTCGGCGGTCTGCACCCAGGCGTCGCCGTTTTCATGGGCGAGGATGCCGTAGGGCACCAGGTCGAGGTCCTTCTTGACTTCCGCGTCGGTGAACTTGCGGCCGATCAGGCGCTTCACCGCATAGAAGGTGTTCTTGGGGTTGGTGACCGCCTGGCGCTTGGCCGAGGCGCCGACGATGACTTCGCCGTCCTTGGTGAAGGCGACGATGGAAGGCGTGGTGCGGTCGCCCTCGGAATTTTCGATGACCTTGGCCACGCCGCCTTCCATCACGGAAACGCAGCTGTTGGTGGTGCCCAGGTCGATGCCGATGATCTTGCCCATGGTGTTACTCCCTGAAGGATCAGTATCTGTGTTGGCGGCGGCGGCCGCGGATGTTCGGTAAATGGGGCCCGCCGCGGGTTGTTCAAGGGGCGTGAAGCCCTCAGCCGGCGGCAACCACCACCAGGGCCGGTCGCAGCAAGCGTTCGTTCAGGGCGTAGCCCTTCTGGAAGACCTGCACGACGCTGCCCGGCTCGGCGCCGGGGGACTCGAGCTGGCTGATGGCCTGGTGCCATTCCGGGTCGAAGGCCTGGCCTTCGGGGTCGATCTGGGCCAGGCCGTTGTCCTCGCCCACCTTCAACAGCTGGCGCAGGGTCAGCTCAAGGCCGTCCTTGAGCGGGCCGGTGGCGTCGCCGGCGGCCTTGAGGCCGGCCTCGAGGCTGTCGAGCACCGGCAGCAGCTGCGAGAGCAGCTTTTCGTTGGCGAAACGGCGGGCCTGGTCGACGTCGCGGGCCAGGCGCTTGCGCTGGTTGTCGAGCTCGGCGCGTTCGCGCAGGGCCTCTTCGCGCAGGTCGCCCAGGGCCGAACGCAGCTGCTCGAGCTCGTTGGCCAGGCTGTCGGTGTCCAAATCGGGGACGTCTTCGGACGCCTGCGCGTCCGGGTTCGGGTTCTGGTTTTGCATGGGATATCCGGTGGCTGCCCCGCATCCGGCGGGGGTCGGGTACCCCTATGGGGCCGGCGGTTCAGGATTCAAGGCGGCGCCGAGCAGGTCGGCGGTGGCCTGGACCATCGGGATCACCCGCTCGTAGGCCATCCGGGTGGGCCCGATGACGCCCAGCACGCCCAGCACCTTGCCCTGGGCGTGGTAGGGCGCGGTGACCACGGTGCAGGCATCGAGCTGGGCCAGGCCGGTTTCCTCGCCGATGAACACCCGCACGCCCTGGGCCTTGAGGGTGCCCTCGAGCAGCTGCAGGATCTCGCGCTTGCGGGAAAAGGCCTCGAACAGGTCGCGCAGGCGCTCCATGTCGGACAGGTCCTGCACGCCCATCAGCCGGGTCTGGCCGGCCAGCAGCATGTCTTCGGGCAGGGAGCCACCGCCGCCCAGGGCCTGTTCGGACAGCTCGACCGCGGCCGAGAGCAGCTGCTCCATCTCGCTGCGGGTGTCGCGCAGGTCGCGCAGCAGCCGGGCCCGGATTTCGGCCAGCGGCTGGCCGGCGAAATGCATGTTCAGGTAATTGGCGGTCTGCTCGAGCTCGGACGTGGTGTAGGTCCGGCGCGGGCTGATGATGCGGTTCTGCACTTCGTTGTCGGTGAAGACCAGGATCACCAGGATGCGCTGGCCGTCGAGCGGCACGAAATCGATGTGGCGGAAGGCGAACTGGCTGCGCTGGGGCACGGTGACGACGCCGACGAACTGGCTCATCGCCGACAGCAGTTCGCTGGTGTTCGACAGCAGGGCCTGGGTGCCGGCGCCGGCCGGCAGCAGGGCCCGCAGCTGCTGCACTTCGGCGTCCTGCAGGGGTTTCATGGGCAGCAGGCTGTCGACGAACACCCGGTAGCCCTGGGCCGTGGGGATACGGCCCGCGGAGGTGTGCGGCGCCGAGACCAGGCCGATTTCCTCGAGGTCGGACATGATGTTGCGGATCGTCGCCGGGCTGACGTCCAGGCCCGAACGTTTGGCCAGCGTGCGCGAGCCCACGGGTTCGCCGTCGCGGATGTGCTGGGCGATCAGGGTGCGCAGCAGGCGCCGCGCGCGTGGGTCGAGGTCGAAGTCCATGGCCCATAGATAAGGCCGGCGGGGCCCCGGCGCAAGACGTGGCGCCCGCCGGGGCGAAGCCTTACCCGCCGGCGGGCGTCACGCGTCTTGTTCCCTGAGACAGGGGCAGCCGAAGCTCGGGCTTTCAGGCAAAATCGCCGCCAGCATGCTCAGCCACCTCACCCTCCAGGATTTTGCCGTCGTCAGCCGCGCGGAACTGGCCTTCGGGCCGGGCATGACCGTGGTCTCGGGCGAAACCGGCGCCGGCAAGTCGCTGCTGGTGGACGCGCTGATGTGGCTCACCGGCGCCCGCGCCGACGCCGGCGTGGTGCGCCACGGCGCCGAACGCGCTGAACTGGCGGCGGAATTCGGGCTCGCCGACGCCCCGGCCGCGCTGGCCTGGCTGCGCGAAAACGAACTCGACGACGGCGATGCCTGCCAGCTGCGCCGGGTCATGCGCGCCGACGGCGGCTCGCGGGCCTGGATCAACGGCCGCCCGGCCACGCTCGGCCAGCTTTCCGCCCTGGGCGGGCTTCTGGTCGAGATCCACGGCCAGCACGAACACCAGGCCCTGCTCGACCGCGGCCAGCAGCTGGCCCTGCTCGACGCCTTCGGCCAGCACGGCCCGTTGCTCGAAGCCGTGCGTGAAGCCGCCCGCCGCTGGGCCGGCATCGACCGCGAGCTGGCCGACCTGGCCCGTGCCGGCGACGTCGGCGAACGCCTGGCCTGGCTGGAGCACCAGGTCCAGGAGCTGTCCGCCGAAACCCTGGACCCGGAATCGCTGGAAGAACTGGCCGCCGCCCACCGCCGCCAGGCCAACGCCGCAAGCCTGCTGCAGGGCTGCGAAGTCGCCCTGGCCCACCTGGCCGGCGACGAAGGCCTGTCGCTGCAGCGCCTGCTGCACCAGACCCAGGCCGAACTGGCCCGCCTGGCCGGCGACGAACCGCGCCTGGCCGAAGTGCTTTCCCTGCTTGAATCAGCCGGCATCCAGCTGGCCGAAGCCGCCGCCGGCATCGAACGCCTGCACGACGACTTCGATCTCGACCCCGACCGCCTGCGCTCGCTGGAAGACCGCCTGGCCCGCCTGCACGACCTCGCCCGCAAGCACCGCGTGCCGCTCGAGGACCTGGCCGGCCGCCGCGACCAGCTGCAGGAAGAACTCGAGGGCCTGGCCGGCGCCGGCGAACGGGCCGCCCGCCTGGGGCGCGAGCGCGAAGCCGCCGCCCGCGAATGGAATGAAACCGCCGCCCGCCTGGGCCAGGCCCGCGCCCGGTCGGCCACGCAGCTGGGCGAGGCCGTGGCCGGCCTGATGGGCGAGCTGGGCATGGGTGGCGGTGTGTTCACCGTGGCCCTGGAGCCGCTGGACACCACCCGCCCCACCCCACAGGGCGCCGAACGCTGCGAATTCCTGGTCTCCGCCAACCCCGGCCAGCCGCCGCGGGCGCTGCGCAAGGTCGCCTCGGGCGGCGAACTGGCGCGCATCAGCCTGGCCATCGAAGTGGCCGCCCTGGGCTTCGATGCCGTGCCGACCATGGTCTTCGACGAAGTCGACACCGGCATCGGCGGCGCGGTCGCCGAAGTCGTGGGCCAGAAACTGCGCGCCCTGGGCGGCGAACGCCAGGTGCTGTGCGTCACCCACCTGCCCCAGGTGGCGGCCCAGGGCCACCACCACTACCGGGTCAGCAAGGCGGTCGAAGCCGACAGCACGCACAGCCAGGTCGAAGCGCTTTCGGAAAAGGCCCGCGTCGAAGAACTCGCCCGCATGCTGGGCGGCGTCGAGATCACCAAGGAGGTACGCGCCAACGCCCGCCAGCTGCTTTCGCGGGCCAGCGGCAGGTAAGGCTACTTCTTCTTTTTTGCCCGCACGTACAGGACCAGCGAATGGTCCTCGATGTCGAAGCCGTGCTTGGCGGCGATCTCGTGCTGCAGGCGCTCGATTTCCGGGCTGGTGAATTCGATCACCTTGCCGGTATCAACATCCACCATGTGGTCGTGGTGCTGGCCGTGGTCGAGTTCGTATACCGCCTGGCCACCCTCGAAGTTGTGCTTGAGCACCAAGCCGGCCGATTCGAACTGGGTAAGCACCCGGTACACCGTCGCCAGGCCGATGTCGTCGCCGTTGTCGAGCAGCTGGCGGTAGATGTCCTCGGCCGTAAGATGCTTGCGCCCGGTGGACTCGAGCACGTCGAGGATGCGCATGCGCGGGTGGGTCACCTTGAGTCCGGCCTTGCGCAGGTCCTGGGATTCCATGTCGTCTCCTGAATGCCTGTCGTCGCAGGGAGTGGCCCTGGCTGGCGTCGCCGGGCCGTAGTGTATCATCGGCCCCGGACAGTCCCGGATACCCAAGCAATGCGCAAGGCTTTCACGCTCCTGCTCGCCACCACCCTGATCGCCGGCTGCGGCATCGTTTACCGCCAGCCCGTTTTCCAGGGCAACCTGCTCGAGACCCGGAACGTCGAACAACTGCAGGTCGGCCTGACCCGCGCGCAGGTGTTCAGCCTGCTCGGTTCGCCGCCGCTGGCCGATCCGTTCAACCAGTCGCGCTGGGATTACATCGCCAGCGAACGCCGCCGCGTCGGTGACACGGAAATCAAGAACCTGACGCTGTGGTTCGAAGGTGATTCGCTGGCACGCTGGGAAGGTGAATATTTCCCCGAGGCCGACACCGAACTGGCCGCCGAGATGCGCCGCTTCGGCAACCTCGCCCGCGACAAGGACAAGCCGCGTCGTCCGCCCAGCGGCGGCTAAGCGTCGCGCGCCCGGCGCCGCCGGGCCTGCATCGGGTCTATCAGCAGCGGCCGCAGCACTTCCACGCGGTCGCCGTCGCGCAGCGTGTCGCCCGGCTTCACCGCCCGGCCGAAAATAGCCAGGCACTCCATGTCCACCACCAGCCCCGGCACCTTCGCGGGCAGGTCCGCGGCCGTCAGCGCGTCGGCCACCGTGGCGCCCGGCGGCAGCTGCAGCGCCAGCCGCCAGGCGCGCCCGGGCCGGGCGCAAACCACTTCGATGCGCAGCGGCGCGCCGGCCATGTCAGGCGCGATCGGCTTCGCGGCAGAAGTCGTCGACCATGCGGTCGGCCAGGCCCTGGAAGCCCACGGCCATGGCCGTGCCCAGCACCTTGCCGGCGACGTCGAATTCAAGCGTCAGGCTGACCTTGCAGGCGTCTTCGGCCAGGGTGTGGAAATACCAGTGGCCGCTGAACCGGCGGAAGGGCCCTTCCACCAGCTCCAGGTGGATATGCGTGGGCGCCTCGAGCCGGTTGCGCGTGGTGAAGCTGGTGCGCAGGCCGGCCAGGCGCAGGTCCAGCCGCGCCAGCATGTGGGTTTCCGAGGCTTCGAAGACCTCGGAGGCCTCGCACCAGGAAAAGCGCGCCGCGTAGGACGCGACGTCGTTGACCAGGTCGTACATGCGCCGCGCCGAATGCCGGACCAGGGCGTGCCGATGAATGCTTGTCATGGGCTCCTAACCGCGCCCTCCCCCAGCCGGCCCGCGATGGGCGACAATGACCGCCAAGGAAAGGACATGTCGAAGAAAAACAACGCCAAGAATACCGGAAGCGGCAAGGCCAAGGCGGAAGGCAACAAGACCATCGCCCTAAACCGCAGCGCCCGGCACGAATTCCACCTCGAGGACCGCTTCGAGGCGGGCATCGCCCTGCAGGGCTGGGAGCTCAAGTCCATCCGCGCCGGCCGCATGAACATGGGCGACGCCTATGCCGTGGTCAAACGAGGCGAGATCTTCCTGTTCGGTGCCCAGATAACCCCGCTCAGCCAGGCCTCCACCCACGTGGTGGCGGACGACCGCCGCACCCGCAAGTTGCTGCTGCACCGGCACGAGATCGACAAGCTGGTCGGCAAGGTCGAACGCGACGGCTACACCCTGATCCCCACCGCCGTGTACTGGAAGGGCAACAAGGTGAAACTGGAGCTGGCCCTGGCCAAGGGCAAACAAAGCCACGACAAGCGCCAGGCCAGCAAGGACCGCGACTGGGAACGCGACAAGCAGCGCGTCATGAGAAAACATAACAAGGACGCCTGAGACCCAACCGGGGCTGAAGCCCCTCCCTTAGGTCCTTGTGGTCCCCTGCCCCCGCCCCCATACTTGCCGGGTCGGTTGAACGAATCGATTTCCGCGTATCCGGGGGTGACCTGGCTTCGACGGGGGTTGCGAAGTCGACTGGCGCATGCCGAGGGGGTAGCTTTCCTCGTTAATCCAGCTGCAAAATTTAGTTGCCAACGACGACAACTACGCTCTCGCCGCTTAAGGCGTAAGCCCCGAACCCACTTGTGCCCGTGCTCGTGGATGTAGGGTCATTATCACGGAACAGCTGCCGGCGGCGACCCGCCAACCGGTAGTGAACTTAGCGGGTGTGGACGACGGTGTGCCTCGCACGTTGTGTTGCCGTCGTACGAGAATCAACAACGAGCTAAGCATGTAGTGCCGGAGATCGAGTGCTCTCGGACGGGGGTTCAACTCCCCCCACCTCCACCAAACACGCCAACGCCGCCCATCCGGGCGGCGTTGTCGTTTGGGACTTCGGAATTCAGTCGGCGAGTTTCTGCAGCGACAGCGCGTTGGTGCAGTAGCGCAGGCCGGTGGGCGCCGGGCCGTCCGGAAAGACGTGGCCCAGGTGGGCGTCGCAGGCGTTGCAGGTGATTTCGATTCGGACCATGCCGTGGCTGTCGTCGGCCTTGTAGGCCACGGCCTCGTCGGCCAGCGGCGCCGTGAACGAAGGCCAGCCCGAGCCGGATTCGAACTTGGTGCCCGCGTCGAACAGCGGCGTGGCGCAGCAGGCGCAGCCATAGCGGCCGGGTTCGAACAGGCCGCACATTTCCGAACTGTAGGGCCGCTCGGTGCCGGCCAGGCGGGTCACCTGGAAAACGTCGGGAGACAGCAGCGCGCGCCACTGGTCCGGCGTTTTTTCCACGCGCCGGGCGGGCGGCGGGTTGCCCCGCACCGCACGCTCGGTCACCAGTCGCCAGTCGTGCACGCTCAGGCGCCCGGCTCGTCGCCCAGGTACCGGGCGACGCTGGCGCTGGCGGCGTCCACGGCCGACTTGGCGGCCAGCAGGCTGGCCTGGCCGTCGTTCATGGCCGCTTCCAGGGCCTGGATTTCTTCGCTGGCCCGGCGCACGGCTTCGATGGCCCGGTCGGCCGACTGTCGGTCCTGGTCCACCTGGCGGCGGGTTACCCGCCCTTTCGCAGCCTGGGCTTCCGCCCGGGCCAGCCGGTCAGCCGCCTGGTCGCGGGCACGTTCGGCCCGGGACAGGCTTTCACGCGCGGCCTCGAGCTGGGCCTGGCGGGCCTGCACCTCCTGGCTGGCGGCATCCACCGCGGCTGCGGCCTGCGCCAGCTGGGCCTCGACCGCATCGCGATCGCCGCCGTCCTGCGCCCACGCCGGAGTGGCCAGGGCAAATGCCACGGCCAGACCCCAACCCCGTGCGGCGGTTCGCCGCGAGTGTTTCGTATCCAAGCGTCACCTCCTGTTATCAGGCAGGCCGCCCCCTTCGGACCACGCCAACGGGCCGAGTCTAGCTTTTTTTCGCGCGCCTGCGACCCCCCGCGCCTCAGGCGACGTAAACGGTCTGGATATTGGTGAACTCGTGCATGCCGTGTTCGGCGAGTTCGCGGCCAAAACCCGAGGCTTTGGTGCCGCCGAACGGCAGGCGCACGTCGGACTTCACCAGCGAGTTGACGAAACAGGCGCCGGCATCGATCTGGCGCGCGAAACGCTCGCCGCGGGCGGCATCGGTGGTCCAGACGCTCGCACCCAGGCCATAACGCGTGTCGTTGGCTACGCGCAGCGCCTCGGCCTCGTCGGCCACGCGCAGGATCGAGGCCACCGGGCCGAACAGCTCTTCGTCCCAGGCCGGCATGCCGGGTTTGACGCCATCGAGGATCGTCGCCGGATAGTGGGTGTCGCCCTGCCCCGGCTGGCCGCCCAGCAGGACGCGTGCGCCCTTGGCGACGCTGTCCTGCACCTGCCGGTGCAGTTCGTCGCGCAGGTCGGCGCGCGCCATCGGCGCCAGGCTGCTGGCATCGTCATTGGGATCGCCCACCACCAGCTTCGAAGCGGCGTCGGCGAAGGCCTGCACGAAGCGGTCGGCGATGCCGGGCGTGACGATGAAACGTTTCGCGGCGATGCAGGTCTGGCCCGCGTTGCCGAAGCGCGAGCGCACGGCCACCTTCACGGTTGCGTCCAGGTCGGCATCGTCGAGCACCACGAAGGGGTCGGAGCCGCCCAGCTCGAGCACGCATTTCTTGAGATGCTTGCCCGCCTGGGAAGCCACCGCCCGGCCGGCACGCTCGCTGCCGGTCAGGGTGACGGCCTTGACCCGCGGGTCGGCGATGACGTCCGCGGCCTGCTCGTTGTTGATGTGCAGCACCCCGAAGACACCCTCGGGAACGCCGGCTTCGGCCAGAACCTCGGCAATCGCGTCCGCGCAGCTGGGCACGTTGGTGGCGTGCTTGAGCAAGGCCACGTTCCCCACCATCAGGCTGGGCGCGAGGAAACGGAAAACCTGCCAGACCGGGAAGTTCCACGGCATGATCGCGAACACGCAGCCCAGGGGCACGTAGCGCACGTAGCTGCGCGCAGCCTCGGTGGCGATCGCCTGCTCGGCCAGGTAGCCCGCGGCGTTCTGCGCGTAGTACTCGCAGGCATCGGCGCACTTGTCCACTTCGGCCAGGGCTTCGCGGTGGAGCTTGCCCATTTCCGCGGTCATCGTCAGGGCAAGATCGCGTCGCGAAGCCTTCAGGCCGGCGCCCACGCGCTGCAGCAACACGGCGCGCTCGTTGATTTCGCGCCCCGACCAGGCCGGGAAGGCCGCCGCGGCCGCGGCCAGCCGGGATTCAATGGCGTCGCCGTCCATTTTTGGAAAAGGCCGGACTTCCCCGGTCCAGGGGTCTCGATTGGCTTGGCTCATGGTTTCAACCCTTCTGCAGCGCCAGCTGCGCGTCGCGCTGGCGTTTACGTTCTTCGCGGTGCATCACCCACCAGCCGATGACAGCGGCCACGGACACCGCGGCGATCATCAGCGTGGCGAGGGCGTTGATCTTGGGGCTCACGCCCAGGCGCACGGAGGAAAACACCTTCATCGGCAAGGTCGTCGACGAAGGACCGGAGACGAAGCTGGCGATCACCAGGTCGTCCAGGCTCAGGGTAAACGCCAACAGCCAGCCGGAGATGAGCGCCGGTGCAATGATCGGCAGGGTGATCACGAAGAACACCTTCAGCCGGTTCGCGCCCAGGTCCATGGCGGCCTCTTCCAGCGACCGGTCCAGCTCGCCCAGGCGCGAGCTGATCACCACCGTGACGAAGGCCATGCAGAAAGTGACGTGGGCGATCCAGATCGTGAGCATGCCGCGCTGGCCGCCGATGCCGATGACCGGCCCGATGGACACGAACAGCAGCAGGATCGACAGGCCGGTAATGACCTCGGGCATCACCAGCGGCGCCGTGATCAGGCCGCCAAAAAGGGTCTTGCCGGGGAACTGCCGGAAGCGGGTCATCACCATCGCCGCCATCGTGCCCAGCACCACCGAGGCCCAGGCGGTCCAGAAGGCCACCTGGATGCTGACCCAGGCCGCGTCCATCATCTGCTGGTCGCGGAAGAGTTCGCCGTACCACTTCACCGAAAAGCCCGACCACACCGTCACCAGCCGCGATTCGTTGAACGAATACACCATCAGGCTGAGGATGGGCGCGTAAAGGAAAACGAAGCCCAGGGCCAGCATGCCCTTGGTGAACGCGGAATTGCGGCCCGGCTGGCTCATGACAGCCGCGACTCAAGTTCTTTGGACTGGTAGCGGTGGAAGATGGTGATCGGCACGATCAGCAGCACCAGCA
>NZ_CAXBJS010000084.1:0-11571 GCF_963976025.1 uncultured Arenimonas sp. | reverse complement strand
TCGAACACCACTTCCTGGCCAAAGTCCCAGGCGCCGTCGCGCTGGCCGACCAGGAAGATGTTGTCGCCATTGTCGCGGTGGCCGTAGAAGAACAGCAGCGCGGTATTGCCGTTGATCCACTGCAGTTCGAAACCCTGGCCGGAGGTCGCCGGTTCGTACCAGGCGCCGATCAGGCCGCGCATGTCGCCCACGGCGGCGGTGGTGTCGCCGACGCGGAAGAAATGGCGTTTGGTTTCGCCCTGGTAGGTGGCCTCGTAGGTCCACAGGCCATGCGGCGCATCGGCCGGCAGCTGGTTGTTCCAGTACCAGTAGCTGGCGTTGTAGACCGCGGGCGCGCCCTGGTCGGCTGAATCGAAGTTCCACGAGGTGAATACGCTCTGGTCCGGCCGCAGCACCCGGAACTGCGTCACCTGGCCCCGGGCCTGGTCGCGGTAGGCAGCCAGCAGGGTGACCGGCTCGCCGGGCTGGAAGTGGTCCTTGTAGCGCGGCTGGTCGGTGTTTTGCTGGATGACGCCGACCTGCGGGCAGCCGAGCAGGGTGGGCGTGGAAGCATGGGTGGAGATCTGGTTGATGCTCGAATCGCGGTAAGGGCGCTGGTCGACCCAGCCTGAAGCGACGTTGTTGCAGGCGCCGGTGTGCGGTTCGATGACGGCGGCGCCGGCGTTTTCGCTGGCGCGCAGCTCCATGTGCAGGTGCGGCCCGGTGGAAATGCCCGAACTGCCGACCTTGCCGATCACTTCGCCCGCGACGATCGCGGAACCGATCGGGCGCGTGGTCACCGAGCCATTCTTGAAGTGCAGGTAACGCGCGACCGTGCCGTCGGCGTGGCGGATGATCACGTAATTGGGCGTGTCCGGCGCGTTCATCGAGCACGACCGGTCGTTGTTGCCGTCGCCGCGGGCGATCAGGGTGCCCGGCGCCACGGCGCGCACGTCCACCGCGCCCTGGTCCATAAGGTGCCAGGAGAAGGGCCAGATGAAATAGTCGATGCCGCGGTGGTTGTAGCCGCTGTTGGTGTCGTAGGTGCGGGTGCCGCAGGTGTAGTCGCGAAGCCGGGTCGGGTAGGCAGGGTCGAGGTCGACATAGTTGGAGATGCCGTGCAGATCGGTGCCGTCGCCGTCCACGGGCCCCAGCGGCCAGACCAGGCCGCCCACCTTGGCCTGCACCTCCGGCAGCCGGCCTTCGCGGCGCAGCATGGCGATGTTGGCGATGGCTTCGTCGGCCAGGCGCTTGTCCAGCGCCGGCGTGACATGGTCGGCGAAGCTGGCCTCGTCCACGCCGTGGCCACCATCGGGCGGCGCGGCGGAGGCGGGCAGGGCGAACGCAGCGGCAAGGGCCAGCAGGGCGCAGGTGCGGATCATGGGCAGGTCCTCCCGGGTAGCGTCGAAATCATACCCCTACTGGCAATCCAGGCCTTCGGTGCGGCCCAGGCGCTCGAGGTTCAGCACCTGGTTGCCGTCGACGCCATCGAGTTCGGCCACCGCGGTTTCGCAGCTGACGAAGGTGATGCGTGCCTGGCCCCAGGCAGGGCGCTGCACCTGGCCCGGATCGAAATTATTGAAGCTGCCGCCGAGCGTCTGGTAGAGGTCGAACACCACTTCCTGCCCGAACTCGAAGCGGCCGCTGCGCTGGCCCAGCACGAAAAAATTGCGGCCGTCGTCGTGGTGGCCGTAGAAGAACAGCAACGCGATGTTGTCGTTGATCCAGTGCAGCTCGAAACCCTGGCCCGAGCTCGCCGGTTCGTACCAGGCGCCGATCAGCCCGCGCATGTCGCCGATGGCGGTGGTATTGCCGACGCGGAACTCATGGCGCCGGGTTTCGCCCTCGAAGTCGGCCTCGTAGGTCCACAGGCCCTGCGGCGCATTGGCCGGCAGTGCGTGGGTCCAGGTCCAGTAACCGCCGGACACGTAGTCGGTGGTGACCTCCGGGTCGTTGGCGGTGTCGAAGCTCCAGCTGGCGAAGACCGCGCCGTTGGCGTCGAGCACGCGGAACTGGCTGGCCTGGCCGCGCCGCACGTCGCGGTAGGAGGCCAGGAAGGTGACCGGCTGGCCGGGCTGGAAGCGGTCGCTCAGGCGCGGGATTTCGGTGGTGTCGGGACAGGTCGGGTAGTGCGGTTCGCCCGAATGCGTGGACAGGCGGTTCAGCAGCGGCTCGCGGTAGGGCCGCTGGCTGGCCCAGGTCGAGCCGCTGGCGTTGCAGGCGCCCTGGTGCGGTTCGATGACCGGTGCATTGACGTGGTTGCTGGCGCGCAGTTCGAAATGCAGGTGCGGCAGCGTGGAAATGCCCGAGCTGCCGACCTTTCCAATGACTTCGCCGGCGGCGATCTGGCTGCCGATCGGCCGGGCGGTGACGCTGCCGCGTTTCATGTGCAGGTAGCGGGCTATGGTGCCGTCGGCGTGCAGGACGATCACGTAGTTGGCGTTGTCCGGGCCGTTCCAGTTGCAGGCCCGGTCGTTGGCGCCGTCGCGTTTTTCCACCAGCACGCCCGGCGCGGCCGCGCGGATGTCCACCGGCGCGGTGTCCATCAGATACCAGGGGAAGGGCCAGGGCACGTAGTCGATGCCGCGGTGGTTGTAGCCGGCGTTGGTGTCGTAGGTGCGGGTGCCGCAGGTGTAGTCGCGCAGCTGGCCCGGGAAGGCCGGGTTGAGGTCGACGAAACCCGAGGTGGCGTGCCATTCGCCGGCCTCGCCCGTGCCGGGTCCCATCGGCCACTGCAGGCCGGACACCTTGGCCTGGACCTTGGGTGGCAGGCGGCCTTCGCGACGCAGCATTTCCAGGTTGCGGTCAACCGCTTCGACGATCTGGCGGTCGAGCGCCGGGGAAATGTGGTCGGCGGCGGTATCTTCGGCCAGCAGCTGCCGGCCCTGCGGCGCGATGGCGGCCGCCGGCAGGGCCAGGGCCAGCAGCAGCAAGGTGAGGGCCTGGCGGCCTGACTCCGGGAATGCAGCGTTCATGCGCGGGCTCCGTCGGCGGGCCTGGCCAGCATACGCGCGCCGCCGCCGCCGTCGTGGGCCAAAAGGACTAGTCGCCAGTGCTTGCCGGCCACTTCTCCAGCACCGCGCGCGGATCCACGCGCACGCCGAACCAGTTCATGCCCCAGTGCATGTGCGGGCCGGTGGCGCGGCCGGTGGCGCCGACCTGGCCGAGCACCTGGCCGGCTTCGACCCGGTCGCCCACGGCGACGTCGATCCTGCTCAGGTGCAGGAAGTTGGAGCTGACGCCGTGGCCGTGGTCGAGCAGCACGGTGCCGCCGGTGAGGTAAAGGCCTGGGTCGGCGAAGGTGACCACGCCGGCCGCCGGCGCGCGGATCGGCGTGCCGGTGGGCGCGGCGACGTCCAGGCCAGAATGCGGCGAACGCGGCGTGCCGTTGTAGATGCGCTGGCTGCCGTAAACGCCGCTGATGCGCCCCTGCAGCGGCCAGCTGAAGCCCGCTGCGAAGTCGCTTCGCTCGTCGTCGCGTTCGCGGGCGGCGACGACCCTGGCCTGTTCGCGGGCAATGCGGGCGGCGATGGCGGGGTCGGGCGTTACCGTCTGCTGGGGCACGCCGTCCACGCGTTCGATCTTCCATTCGCGGCTGGCGACGGGGCGCTGCACGGTTTCCAGGCGGCCGTCGGGCAGTTTCACCAGCAGGCTGACCGGGCCGGCCTCGTCGCGGCCCAGGCCGAAGACGAAATGGCCCTGGGCGTCCACGCGCAGGCTCCTGTCGCCGTAAACCACCTCGCTGCCGGGCTGGGTGCGGCCCACGACCAGGTCGCCCTGGGCCAGGCTTTCAGGCAGCTGCACCGGCGCGGCGTCCGAAGCGACCGCCGGCAGCGGCAACATCAGGCTGAAACCAAACGCGAGGATGATCGGCAGTGGCTTCATTCAGGTCCTTTCTTGTTCCAGGTCTCTGGCACGGGGTCGAGGCCGCCGGGGTGCAGCGGGTGGCACTTGCCGATGCGCTTGGCGCCCAGCCAGCTGCCGCGCAGCACGCCGAAGCGTTCGATCGCCTCCATCGTGTAGCTCGAACAGCTGGGGTAAAAACGGCAGCGCTGGCCCAGCAGGGGGCTGATGGCCACCTTGTAGCCGCGCAGGAGGAGCAGGACGGGTTTTTTCACTGATTGCGCCGGCGGGGCCGTCGGCATAAGGTTGCCGCTGGAGAAGGACTAGGCTATAACACGCCGCCTTCGAGCCTCAAGGAAAGAGAGGAATCGCCCTAGTGGCCGCTAAAAAAACCACCAAGAAGGCCGGCAAGCCGGCCGCCAAGAAGCCCGCCAAGGCGGCCAAATCCGTGAAGCCCGCCAAGAAGACGGCGGCAAAGGCCAAAGCGCCCGCAAAACCCGCCAAGAAGGCGGCCAAGCCGGCTGCCAAGCCGGTGAAGAAGGCGGCTGCCAAGGCCAAACCGGTCAAGAAGGCGGCTGCCAAGGTCGCCAAGAAGGCCGTCAAGGCGGTCAAGAAGGTCGTCAAGGCCGCCAAGCCGGCCGCCAAGCCGGTGAAGAAGGCGGCTGCGAAGCCGTCGGCCAAGCCGGTCGCCAAGAAAGCGGCGGCCAAGCCGGCGCCGAAGGCAGCGGCCAAGCCCGCGGCCAAGCCGGCCGCGAAGCCGGCGGCCAAGACCGCGGCCAAGGCTCCGGCCAAGGCTCCGGCCAAGTCCGCGGCCAAGGCGGCTCCGGCGCCCGCGCCGGTCGCCAAGCCGGCGGTCAAGCGCAACAGCGGCGTGGTGGCGGGTTACGTCAAGCCGACGACCCCGCGCCCCGAGCGCATCAAGCCGGCGACGGCGCGCACGGTGCGCGTTGACCTGCCGGCGGGCTACAAGCCCAGCGCGAAAGAGGAATACATGGGCCCGATGCACCTGGAATACTTCCGCCAGCGCCTGCTGCAGTGGAAGGAAGACCTGGTCGAGGAGTCCAAGCAGACCATCGAGAACCTCAAGGAAGAGGTGCGTGACGTCGGCGACGAAGCCGAGCGCGCCAGCCGCGAGTCCGAAAACAGCCTGGAACTGCGCACCCGCGACCGCTACCGCAAGCTGATCAGCAAGATCGACAGCACGCTCAAGCGCATCGAGGACGGCAGCTACGGTTACTGCGTGGACACCGGCGAAGAGATCGGCCTCGAGCGCCTCGAAGCCCGCCTCACCGCCGAACGCACCATCGACGCGCAGGAACGCTGGGAACACCGCCAGAAACAAATGGGCGAGTAACCCAGGCTGCGTCGTTTACCGAGAAGGCCCCGGGAAACCGGGGCCTTCTTTTTTTATCGTCCGAAGTCGTAGAAGCGCCAGTCGGCGCGCAGGTCCTGGGCCGGGACGTCGCCCGAGAGGCGGGCGCGGACGGCGGCGACGGGCATCGGGCCGCCCATCAGGATGCTGTCGTGGAACTCGCGTTCGGTCATCTTGCCCGAGACGACGAATTCCTCGTGAAGGGCGCGGAACTGCAGGCCGCCGATCATGTAGGCGATCTGGTAGAGCGGGCCGTAGTCGCCGGCGAAGCTGCGGCGCACTTCGGCGCGGGCGTTTTCGCGTTCATGGCCCACGCGTTCCACCAGCAGATTCACCGACTCTTCCGGCGTCATCTTGCCCAGGTGGAAACCCAGCGAGAACAGGATGCGGGCGGCGCGGTGGCTGCGCCAGAACAGCATGCCGATCTTGTCCTCGGGCGTCTTCGCGAAACCGCGGTCCCACAGGCGAAATTCCCAGTACAGCGCCCAGCCTTCGGTCCAGAACGGCGTGTCGAACAGTTCGCGGTGGGTCTGGTAGCGCGTGTTGTAGAAATACTGCAGGTGGTGGCCGGGGATCAGTTCGTGGTGCACCACCGCGCGCGAGAAATGCCGGTTGTTGCCGCGCAGGGCCATCAGCTTCTTTTCGTGCGGCATGGTGTCGGTGGGGTAGGCCACCCACACGTCCTGGCCGCCCAGGAAGAATGGCGCCGTGAGCTGGTATTCCGGCGAAAGCATGGTCATGCGCCAGTCGCGCTTGGCCAGCTCGGGCACGGTGACCAGGTCGTTGGCGACCAGGTAGTCGATGGCTTCGTCGGCCAGTTCGACCACCAGCCTGGGCTGGTCGCCCGGTGCCGGGTGCAGCGCCTTGACCTGTTCAAGCGCGGCTTTCCAGTCCTTGGCGCCCATCTCGGCGGCGGCCTTGGCCAGCTCGGCTTCGCACCAGGCCAGCTCGCGTTCGGCCAGATCCATCAGCTGTTCGGGCGTGTAGGGGATCAGCTCGTGCTGCAGCGCCGCCAGCAGCGCGTCGCGGCCGATCGGGTCGCCGATGATGGTTTCCGGGTCGCTGGCACCGGCCAGCTTGTCGCGCAGCAGCTTGGCGTGGGCCTCGAGCTGCTTGTCCAGCGCTTCGTAGGGCTGGCGGGTCCACCAGGTGAACTCCGGGTCGTAGCCGGCGTGGAAGCCATGCCATTCCTTCAGGTCTTCGCGCACGCCGTCGAGCAGGCCGGCGGCGCGGTAGGCCAGGATCGGCGAGGTGCCGAGCGCCTTGGGATCTTTTTCCAGGCGCGCCTGCAGGTCGGCCAGCTGCTGGCGGGTCTTGTCGAGCGTGGCGGCGCTGGTGCGGCCGTCCGGGTACTGCAGGGCGCGGCGCGCTTCGGCCAGGTCCACCAGGGCGGCGACGCCGGGCAGCAGCGGCGCAGCGTCGGTGACGCGGCCGCGGCGGAAGTCCAGCTGTTCCAGGCGGTAGGCCAGGTCGCGGCGGAACAGGGCGTGGTCGAGCCGGTCTTCGCTGGACAGGCCGGCCGGGTCGATCTGGGCCAGGCGCTGCTGCCAGTCGGTGTAGAGACGGCGCAGCGCGGCTTCGCGGCGGGTGCCGGCGGTGGTGTCGTGCACACGCTCCAGGCTGGCCAGGTCGGCGCGGAACCGGGCCACTACCGGCGCCATCACCTGGGTCTGCACGGGCATCTGCGCCAGCGGCGGCGCCAGGCTGGGCAGCGCGCCGGCCACGGCGGGGAAGGCGAGGGCGGCGGCCAGGCAACTGGCGAGCAGGCGGCGGTGCGGCATGGAAACTCCTGGGATCAGGCCGGCTGGTGCCGGCGGGCGGTGTCCTGGATGAACTGCAGCAGCGCGGCCAGGCCGTTGCTGCGGGTGGGCGAAAGATGTTTGGCCAGGCCGATGTCGGCGATGTAGTCGGGCGTGGTGGCGAGGATTTCTTCGGCGCTGCGGCCGGAATACACGCGCAGGGCCAGGTAGATCAGGCCCGAGACGATGCTCGAGTCGCTGATGGCCTTGAAGCGAAGGTCCTTCGCATCACCCTCGGGCACGATCCAGACCATCGACTGGCAGCCCTGCAGCCGGTTGTCCTCGGTTTTCCACTCTTCCGGGAAGGGCGGCAGCTTGCGGCCAAGGTCGATCAGGTACTGGTAGCGTTCGGACCAGTCGCCGAAGAAGGAAAATTCGTCGGCGATCGCGGCCTGGGCTTCGGCGGCGGTGGCTTCGGTCGGCTGCATCAGGCGCGCCTCCAGCGCACGCCCTGGGGCGTGTCCTCGAGCAGGATGCCTTCTTCGGCCAGCTGCCGGCGGATGCCGTCTGCGCGCACGAAGTCGCGCGAGGCCTTGGCGGCGTTGCGTTCTTCGACCAGGGCCTGGATGCGGGCGTCGTCGCCGGCTTCGGTGCCGCGGTTGAACCAGGCTTCCGGCGACTGCTGCAGCAGGCCCAGCAGCAGGCCGGCGCCGAGCAGTTCGGCCTTGAGGCTGGCGCGGGCGATCGGCGACTCGGCCTTGCGGGCTTCGCCGGCGATGCGCGAGAGCTCGGCCAGGGCTGCCGGGGTGTTGAGGTCGTCGCACAGGGCCGATTCCACCGCCACTGGCACGATCGGTTCGGTGGCCGGCACGCCGGACAGGTCGCGCAGGGTGCCGTAGAGGCGGTCGAGCGTGCGCACGCTTTGTTCGATGACCGCGTCCGACCACTCCAGCGGCTGCCGGTACTGCGCCGACAGCAGCGCATAGCGCAGGGCCTCGGGCGGGTGTTTTTCCAGCAGCTCGTGCACCCGGGCGACGTTGCCGATGGACTTGGACATCTTGGCGCCGTCGAAATTCAGCAGCCCGTTGTGCAGCCAGTAGCGCGCGAACACCTGGCCGCCGTGGGCGCAGGTGGACTGGGCGATTTCGTTTTCGTGGTGCGGGAACTGCAGGTCGATGCCGCCGGCGTGGATGTCGATGCTGTCGCCCAGGTGGGCTTCGGCCATGGCCGAGCATTCGATGTGCCAGCCCGGGCGGCCGACGCCCCAGGGCGACTCCCAGCCCGGCAGGTCGGGCGTGGACGGCTTCCAGAGCACGAAATCGCCGGGCTCGCGCTTGTAGGGCGCCACGTCCACGCGGGCGCCGGCCAGCATTTCATCCGGGTCGCGGCGCGACAGCTGGCCGTAGTCGGGGTAGCTGGACACCGAGAACAGCACATGTCCCTGGGCGGCGTAGGCGTGGCCGGAGGCGATGAGCCGCTCGATCATCGCGATGATGTGCGGGATATGCGCGGTGGCATGCGGGCTGACGTCGGGCGGGGCGATGCCCAGCCCGGCCATATCCTGGGCGAAGGCCTCGGCAAACTTGCCGGTGATCTCGCCGATGGGCACGCCCTGTTCGATGGCGGCCTGGTTGATCTTGTCGTCAACGTCGGTGATGTTGCGGGCATAGACCAGGCGGCCGTAGCGCCGGCGCAGCAGGTTGGCCAGCAGCCCGAAGACCACGTATGGCCGCGCATTGCCGATATGCACGTAGTTGTAGACCGTGGGCCCGCACACGTACATCGTCACCCGGTCGGGATCCTGGGGTTCGAAAACCTCCAGCTGGCGGGTCAGGGTGTTGTAGAGGCGCAGTTCCATGGCAGGGTTGGCAGTCAAAGTCCGGAGTCTATCAACGGATGCCCCCCGTTTAACGAAAATCTTAGGCCAGGGTTCAGCGTCACGATGCTTGAATTCCCGGGTCCGTCCGGAGACTCACCATGTCGCTTGCCCTGCGTCTGTTCCCCCTGCTGGCCCTGGCCGCCACCCCCGTGCTTGCCCAGTACCCATCCGAGCCCTACCAGGACGAGGATTACGAGCAGTACGCAGCGCCCGCGGTGCCCGAGAACGTCAGCTATGGCTACGCCCAGGTGCTGCGCGCCGACGAGGTGGTTGAAATCGTTCGCACCCGCACCCCGGAAGAGCGCTGCGACGGCGTTGAATACCGCCAGTCCGGCCAGACCACCGGCGGCACGGTCATCGGCGCCCTGGTCGGCGCCGCCCTCGGCAACCAGGTCGGCAAGGGCGATGGCCGCAAGGCCGCCACCGTGGTCGGCGCCGTCGCCGGCGGTGCCATCGGCAACAACATCGCGCGCAACAAGGCCGAAGCCGAGGCCCGCGGCTGCCGCATCGTCGAGGTCGAGCGTGAAGAGCGCCAGGTGGTCGGCTACGACGTCGAGTACATGTACAAGGGCGAAAAATACATGTCGCGCCTGCCCTACGACCCCGGCAACCGCCTGCGCATCCGCGTGGCCGTCAGCCCGGACGAGACCGGCTACGCCCGCTGAGTTGCGGCCGCCCCGGCCCCCCGGCATACTTCCGCCCCATGACCTGCACCGTCCCCACCGCCGCCGTAATGACCTCCGCCTGGATGGCGGCGGGCATGACTTCGCGTGCGCGCCGACCGGAAGCCCACCTTTCCGCTGGGTAGCCGGGGGCGTTTGCCTGTCCGCTGATGAAAGCCCAGCTTCGTGCTGGGCTTTTTCGTTTTCGATTCCCTGATTTCCCCTCCACCGACCGCCAGGACCCACCCCATGAAGCATTTCCTGAACACCCAGGACTGGAGCCGTGCCGAACTCGACGCCGTGCTGGCCCAGGCCGCCGCCTTCAAGCGCGGGGAGGCCGGGCGCCAGCTGGCCGGCAAGTCCATCGCGCTGGTGTTCTTCAACCCCTCGCTGCGCACGCGCACCAGCTTCGAGATCGGCGCCTTCCAGCTGGGCGGGCATGCGGTGGTGCTGCAGCCGGGCAAGGACGCCTGGCCGATCGAGTTCGAGCTGGGCACGGTGATGGACGGCGAGGCCGAGGAGCACATCGCCGAAGTGGCGCGGGTGCTGTCGCGTTACGTGGACCTGGTGGCCGTGCGCGCCTTCCCGAAGTTCCAGGACTGGTCGGTGGACCGGCAGGACCGGGTGCTGCGCAGCTTCGCCAAATATTCGACGGTGCCGGTGATCAACCTCGAAACCATTACCCACCCCTGCCAGGAGCTGGCGCACGCGCTGGCCCTGCAGACCCACTTCGGCACCACCGACCTGCGCGGCAAGAAGTTCGTGCTGACCTGGACCTACCACCCCAAGCCGCTGAACACCGCCGTGGCCAATTCCGCCCTGACCATCGCCACGCGCCTGGGCATGGACGTGACCCTGCTGTGCCCGACGCCCGAGTACGCGCTGGACGAGCGCTACCTGGGCTGGGCCCGCGACAACGTTGCCGAAAGCGGCGGGTCGTTCCAGATCGGCCATGACATCGAATCTGCCTACACCGGCGCCGATGTCGTGTACGCCAAGAGCTGGGGTGCGATCCCGTATTTCGGCCGCTGGGAGCAGGAAAAGCCCATCCGCGAGGCGCACAAACACTTCATCGTCGATGAGGCCAAGATGGCGATGACCAACAACGGCGTGTTCAGCCACTGCCTGCCGCTGCGCCGCAACGTGAAGGCGACCGACGCGGTGATGGATTCGCCGCAGTGCATCGCCATCGAAGAGGCCGAGAACCGGCTGCATGTGCAGAAGGCCGTGATGGCCAAGCTGGCCAACCAATAATTCCCTGGAAACTGAAATGACCGACAAACACATCGTCCTTGCCTTCTCCGGCGGCCTCGACACCAGCTTCTGCATCCCCTGGCTGCAGGAACGCGGCTGGGCCGTGCATACCGTGTTCGCCGATACCGGCGTGGACGCCGAAGAGCGCGCCTACATCGAAGCCCGCGCGGCCGAGCTGGGCGCCGCCAGCCACGTCACCGTCGACGGCGGCCCGGCCATCTGGGATGGCTTCGTCAAACCCTTCGTGATGGCGGGCGAGGGCTACCAGGGCCAGTACCCGCTGCTGGTGTCGGACCGCTACCTGATCGTCGACGCGTCCCTGAAGCGTGCCGGCGAGCTGGGCACGCGCGCCATCGCCCACGGCTGCACGGGAATGGGCAACGACCAGGTGCGCTTCGACCTGGCGGTGAAGGCGGCGGGTGACTACCAGATCGTCGCGCCGATCCGCGAGATCCAGAAGGAACACACCCAGACCCGCGCCTACGAACAGGCCTACCTGGAAGAACGCGGTTTCGAAGTGCGCGCCAAGCAAAAGAGCTACACGATCAACGAGAACCTGCTGGGCGTGACCCTGTCCGGCGGTGAAATCGATCGCTGGGAAGTGCCGGGCGAGGGCGCCCGCGGCTGGTGCGCGCCGCGCGCCGAGTGGCCGGCCGAGGCCCTGCGGGTGACGCTGACCTTCAAGGACGGCGAAGCCGTGGCCCTGGACGGCGAGGCCATGCCGGGTGCGAAGCTGCTGGCGAAGTTGAACGGCCTGTTCGCGAAATACGGCGTCGGCCGCGGCATGTACACCGGCGACACCACGATCGGCCTCAAGGGCCGGATCATCTACGAAGCCCCTGG
>NZ_CAXBJS010000083.1:0-11803 GCF_963976025.1 uncultured Arenimonas sp. | reverse complement strand
TGCTGGCCGCCGAACAGTACGGCCAGGGCCACGCGACCACCGAGTACCTGGCCGCGGCCATGCTCGACCAGTCCATCCACCAGCAGACCGCCGGCAACGTCGCCACCGACACCCTGGCCTTCGAAGCCAAGGCGCTCAAGGCCGCGGGCCTGGACTACGCGCCGGTTCCGCCGCGTTACCGCAGCGCCTACTTCTCGCACATCATGGGCGGCTACTCGGCCGGTTATTACGCCTACCTGTGGTCGGAAGTGCTCGACGCCGAGTCGGTGGAATGGTTCAAGGAAAACGGTGGCCTGAGCCGCGAGAACGGCGACCATTTCCGCAAGACCCTGCTTTCGCGCGGCGGCAGCGCCGACGCCATGCAGATCTTCCGCGACTTCCGCGGCCGTGACCCGGAAGTCGGCCCGCTGCTCAAGCGCCGCGGCCTGGAAGCCAAACCCGACGCCGAATAACCACAAGCACCAGGCAAAAAGAAACCGCCCGAATCACTTCGGGCGGTTTTCTTTTGGGTCGGGTGGATCAGGCGTTGCGCTGGCAGGCGCGCAGTTCCTTGTTCAGGACTTCGGCCTTGGACACGTACTGCTTGGCCAGCACGCGCACCACGAAGCTGTGGTCGCGGTCCAGGACGACCTTCTGGAAGGTGGTCTGCAGCTGGCCTTCGATTTCGGCCATGCGGGTGAAACGCTCCACCGGGGAGTCGGGCCACTGCTTGCGCATGCCGGTGTAGACCTTGCTGAGCTCGACCAGGCTGCTGGCCGGCTTCTTGACGGGCTTCTTGGACTTGGGCGCCGGCTTGACCTCGGCGGAAAGCTCCGCGGCCAGCTCGGACTTGGCCTTGGCCAGGCGGGCAAACAGCGTGCTGACCTTTTTGTCTTTCACCTTCTGCGCCGCTTCTTCGTAGAACGCGGTGCCATCCTCGCTGATCTCGATCAGGTCGGAAATACTGCTGGTGGTGTCGGTCATGCGGCGCTCCTTGGCGTGATGGAATGGCAGCGCGATCGTCCCGCGGCCCAAACCAGGCGGCGGAGTGTCCCGGAACCCGGGACCGGGCGATCACGAAGGAAAGCTTTAAAGCCGTACCAGCACCCGTGGCGGGCGGCTGGAACCGGTTAAGGATACGCTTGTGCGCGTAAAAATTAGGTTATCCACAGGCTCAGGGGGTTTCAAACGCCTGTCAGAAACCATTTCACCGAACTTGCCGGCATTTTAGCGACATTTTCAGCGAGAAACTGCCCAGGACAGCATTTGACCATGCCGGTAGGGCATCACCCCGTGGAACGGCCGTGGATCATCGTCGAAGACCAGGGGCAGGAAATGCCGGTCGCCCTCCCACAGCGGCAGCCCGGCCAACTGGTCCAGCCCGACCCAGTGCAGGTCGCCTTCGGCGTTGCTGGCGGGCGGCTCGCCGCTGAAGGCGTCGACCAGGAAGATGAAACCGAGCCAGTCCTCGCCGTTCTTGCCGAAACCCGGCCAGCTGATCGTGCCGCGAAGGCGCAGGGACAGGCATTCGATGCCGGCTTCTTCGCGGATTTCCCGGCGCATGCCGGACATCACGTCTTCCTCGGGCTCGAGCTTGCCGCCCAGGCCGTTGTACTTGCCCAGGTGGTTGTCCCCGGGACGGGCGTTGCGATGAACCATCAGGCAGCGCCGACCGTCGGCGGACAGCACGTAGCCCAGGGTGGCGACGATCGGGGTGTAAGGCCTCGGCAGGATGGGGGAAGCACAAGCATAATTGACCCATGCCATCGACCCACCTCCCCGGCCTGGCCGTCATCGGCGGCGGCCCCGCCGGCCTGATGGCCGCTGAAACCGCCCGCGCCTCTGGCGTCGAGGTCGACCTGTTCGATGCCAAGGGCTCGGTCGGCCGCAAGGTGCTGATTGCCGGCAAGGGCGGCCTGAACCTGACCCACAGCGAAGCCTTCGGCCAGTTCTGCAGACGCTTCGGCGAACGCAGCGGCGAAGTCACACGTTGGCTGCAGGCATTCGGCCCGGAGCAACTTCGCGAGTGGGCCGCTGGCCTGGGCGTGGACACCTTCGTGGGTTCGTCCGGGCGGGTCTTCCCGACCGACCTCAAGGCCGCCCCGCTGCTGCGCGGCTGGGTGCGCCGGCTGCGCGACCAGGGCGTGCGTTTCCACGTCCAGCATCGCTGGCTGGGCCTGGATGAAACCGGCGCCCATCGTTTCCAGACGCCCGAAGGCGAACGCCGCTTCCAGGCCGGCGCCACGGTGCTGGCCATGGGCGGCGGCAGCTGGCCGCAACTGGGTTCGGACGGCGCCTGGACCCTGCCCCTGGCCGAAGCCGGCGTCGATATCGCCCCGCTGCAACCGGCCAACTGCGGCTTCGACGTTGGTTGGAGCGAACACTTCTCCGGACGTTTCGCCGGCGCACCGATCAAACCCCTGCGCCTGGCGCTGGCCGGCAAGGGCCCGCCGCACTGGCGCCAGGGCGAATGCGTGGCGACCGCCACGGGCCTGGAAGGCAGCCTGGTCTACGCGCTTTCGGCCCAGCTGCGCGAAAGCATCGCGCGCGACGGCGAAGCGGTGCTGCTGGCCGACCTGGTGCCGGGACGCGATACCAAACGCCTGGCCACCGACCTGGCCCGCCCACGCGGTGGCCGCAGCCTCAGCGAACACCTGCGCCGCCAGGCCGGCATCAGCGGCGTCAAGGCCGGCCTGCTGCGGGAAGTGCTGCCGGCCGACGTGCTCAACGGCGACCCGGCCGCGCTGGCGGCGGCGATCAAGGCCCTGCCCCTGCGGCTGCGTGCGGCCCGGCCACTGGCCGAAGCCATTTCCACCGCCGGCGGCGTCCGGCTCGAGGCACTGGACGAAGGCCTGATGCTGCGCGACCGCCCCGGCCTGTTCGCCGCCGGTGAAATGCTCGACTGGGAAGCGCCGACCGGGGGCTACCTGCTGACTGCCTGTTTCGCCAGCGGCCGGCTGGCGGGCAAGGCCGCCGCGGACTGGTTACTGCGCTGAGTCGGGTACCTTGCCGTCGGCATCCAGCGGCTGCTGGATCGGCGCCATCGGGCCAAACGCCAGCAGCGTGACGTCGAACACCAGCATGCCCTTGGGCGCCTGGTTGCCCGGCACGTTGTCATAGGCCAGGTGGCCCGGGATCCAGAACCGGAAGCTGTCGCCGCGCTGCATCAGCAAGATGCCCTCGCGCCAGCCGGCGATCAGGTTCTGCAGCGGGAAGGTCGCCGGCTTGTCCTTGTGCAGCGAGCTGTCGAAGACCTGGCCGGCGGGCGTCCAGCCGGTGTAGTGCACGCGCACGTGGTCCATGGCGCTGGGGTGGCCGGGCGCGCGGTTGCCACGTTCGAGCACCTTGTAGGCCAGGCCGCTGGCGGTGCGGATGGCGTCGGCAGGCGGCGCGGCCACGTCCGGCGGCGCGCGGGTCGGGTCCTTTTCGCCGTGCACGGTGATGTCGAACACGTGCGCCAGGTCGGGCATGCCCGGGTAGCCGGGTTTCATGCGCTCGGCGTCCACCCACCAGCGGCGGGTTTCGCCAATCGGCGTGCTCTTGATGACCCGCACCATGGCCGGCTGCTCGTTTACCAGGCGCCGCATGGAGGTGAGGATCTTGCCGGCCTGCTGGCCATTGATCCGGGTCTCGCCGTCGGCGCTCCAGACGTTGACCGTGAACTCGATGAAATCACCGCGCGTATGCGTCACCGGCGCCGGTGCCGGCTTGAGCACCTTGTAATAGATACCGGTGGCGGTTTCGATCGCGTCCTTGGGCGGCGCGTCGAGCGGGCTTGGCGCGGGCAGCGGTTTCACCTGGGCGGCGACGGGCAGCGCCAGCACCAGCAGGAGGACGGACAGGCAGCGGGACAGCGACATCAAGACAACTCCACTCGTGGACCGGGAGGCCCGGATGGGCCGGCGAACAGGATAACGCAGCCTCCTGGGCTCACCAGTCCTCTTCACCCGGCAGCAGTCCCTTCAGTTCAGCGTCGGTCAGGTTGCGCCAGCGGCCGGGCTTGAGTTCGGCAAGCTTAACGTTGGCGATGCGGATGCGCCGCAGCTGGGTAACGCGGTAGCCGAAGGCGGCAGCCATCAGGCGGATCTGCCGGTTCAGGCCCTGGGTGAGCACGATCGAAAACCCGTAGCGCGCGATCTTGCGGGTGCGGCACGGCAGGGTCATCTGGTTGTGGATGCGCACGCCACGGGCCATGCCGCGCAGGAAATCCTCGGTGACGGCCTTGTTTACACCGACCAGGTATTCCTTTTCCTTCTTTTCCTCGGCGCGAAGGATGCGGTTGACGATGTCGCCGTTGCTGGTCAGCAGGATCAGGCCTTCGCTGTCCTTGTCCAGGCGGCCGATCGGGAAAATACGCTGCTCGTGGCCGACGAATTCGACGATGTTGCCCTTCACCGAGGCGTCGGTGGTACAGGTGATGCCCACCGGCTTGTAAAGCGCGATGTAGACGTGGCGCCGCCGCCCCGGCCGCGCCTCGCGGGCCTTGAGCGCCTGCCCGTCCACCTGGACCTCGTCCTCGGGGCCGACCTGGGTGCCGATGCCGGCCCGCACGCCGTTGACGCTGACCCGGCCCTCGGACACCAGTCGGTCGGCCTCGCGGCGGGAGCAATAGCCGGTTTCGGCGATGTGCTTGTTGACTCGCATGGGTGCCGCGCTGCGTCAGAAGTGGCGCGCATGCTGGCACGGCGCGCCGGGCAAGTCATCCCGGGCGCCAGTGCCGGGTTCCGGCCCCGACCCGAAGATATGGGGGTCCGGGCGGCCTCGGATGTCCCCCGCTGGGGTTGGCTGCCGTTCTTCTTGCACACGGGTCGGGCTCCCCCCGGGGCATGGCACGGAATATGCAGCGCTTTTACTGCAAGCCAACCCCCCTACCCCGCAGGAGAACACCATGGGCATCGTCATCCCCTTCCCCACCAAGCAGGTCCTGGACGACGAACTGGCCATCCAGCTCTGGGAGCTGGTGATGGCCGGCGAAATCGGCAGCGCCGAATACCGCCGCCTGGACGCCGAGATCAACCGCCGCCGCGCCGCCCGCAGCCCGGCGGCCAGCGTCGCCATGCCGGCGCGCTGAACCCGTGCCCGTGCATTTCCAGACGCGCTGGGCGGGCCGTGGCCGCGCCCGGCGCCGCCACCGGCATCAGCCCAGCTTCCGGATCCGGAAACTGCGGCCCTTGACCTTGCCCGTGCGCAGCCTGTCCATGGCCTTCTGGACCTGGCTGCGTTCGATGGCGACGTAGGTCCGGGTCGCGAACCCGGCGATCTTGCCGATCGCCGCCGCGTCCAGGCCGCCGGCGCCGGTCAGCGCGCCCACCACGTCGCCCGGCCGCAGCTTGTCCTGCCGTCCGGCATCAATCACCAGGGTTTGCATCGCCGGCGGCGCCGGTCGCGCCGGCTTGCGCGACAGGTCGATGCGTTCCCAGCGCACGGCCCCGCCCAGGGCTTCTTCGATCGGAATCACCCGGCGACGTTCGTCGCCCGACACCAGGGCCAGGGCCTTGCCGGCCAGGCCGGCGCGGCCGGTGCGGCCGATGCGGTGGGTGTGGATGTCGGCGTCGCTGGCCAGGCCGTGGCTGATGACCAGCGGCAGGCCGGCGATGTCCAGGCCGCGCGCGGCCACGTCGGTGGCCACCAGCACCCGGCAGCTGCCGTTGGTGAACTGCACCAGCACTTCGTCGCGTTCGCGCTGGTCGAGGTCGCCGTGCAGGGCCATGGCGGCGAAGCCGCGCTGCTGCAGGTCTTCGTGCAGCTGAGCGACGTCGCGGCGGGTATTGCAAAAGACCAGGGCCGATTCCGGCGCCAGGTCGCCCAGCAGCAGCGCCACGGCGTCGGCCTTGCGCGGCGCCTCGACTTCGTAGAAGCGCTGTTCGATGGCCTCGCCTTCGGGGTCGGCCACTTCGATCCATTCCGGGTCGCGCTGGTAACGCGCGCCCAGGTCCCGCACCGCTTCGGGCAGGGTGGCCGAAAACAGCAGGGTCTGGCGCGAGGCCGGCGCCTGCCCGAGGATGCCGGCGATGGCGTCGGCGAAGCCCATGTCGAGCATGCGGTCGGCTTCGTCGAGCACGGCCACGCGCAGGCCGTCGAGCTTGAGCGCGCCCTCGTCCATCAGTTCCTGCAGCCGGCCCGGGGTACCCACCACCACCTGCGGCGGATGCACCAGCGACGCCAGGTGCGGTCGCAGCGGCACGCCGCCGCAGAATACGGACACCTTCAGGTTCGGCAGCTGGCGGCCCAGGCGGCGGATTTCCTTGCCCACCTGGTCGGCCAGTTCGCGCGTGGGGCACAGCACCAGCGCCTGCACGCCGCCGGCGGCGGCGTCGACCCGCGCCAGCAGCCCCAGGCCGAAGGCCACGGTCTTGCCGCTGCCGGTGCGGGCCCGGGCGCTGACGTCGCGGCCCTCAAGCAGGGCTGGCAGGCTGGCCGCCTGTACCGGAGTCGGGGTGTCAAAGCCCAGCGACGCCAGGGTTTCGGCCAGGGCGGTGGGCAAGGGGAACGCGCTGAAGGAAGTCATGGCGCATTCTCGCACGCCGCCGTGGAGCTTCCGCTCAGGGATTGAGCAGGGTCTGCCAGAAGTGGCCCAGCACCCGCGGCTCCATCAGCACCGTGAACAGCACGCCGTAGACGGCACCGGCCAGATGGGCGCTGTGGTTGATGTGGTCGGCCTGCTTGCGTTCGGCGTAGATCGAATAGCCCACGTACAGCACCGCGTAGATGATCGCCGGCACCGGGATCACGTACACGTAGATGATCTGCCAGGGCTGGAGCAGGATGAAGGCGAACAACACCGCCGACACCGCGCCCGAGGCGCCCAGGGTGGCGTACTCGGGATCGTTGCGGTGGCGCAGGTAGCTCGGCAGCGCCGACACCACCAGGGCCGAAAGATAAAAACCAACGAAGCCCAGCGGGCCCAGGTAGTCGCCGTAGAAACCCTCCATCAGGCGCCCGAAGAAATACAGCGTGATCATGTTGAAGGCCAGGTGCATGAAGTCGCCATGCACGAAGCCGTAGGTTATGAAGCGATGGAACTGGCGCCCGCGCGTCACCGCCGGCGGCCACAGCAGCAGCTGCTGCAGCAGCTTTTCGTTCGAGAAGGCCAGCCACGACACCAGGCCGGTGACGACGATGATGCCGATCGTGAAGTTCAGTTCCATGGGAATCCTTTCCTGTGCGGGTCGCTCAATCCTGGTTGAGCTTCATTCGTTTGCCATCTGGCGTCAGCACCTCGCAGCCGCCGGTCCACGCCGGCTGTTCGCCGGTTCCGCCGCTCATGCGGCCTTCGGCCAGCTCGCGGAACTCGGCGGCCAGGCCAGCGCGCCCGGGCTCGTCGAGTTTGCACTCCATGCGCATGTCGCCCGGCATGGTCTGGCTGTAGCCACAGAGCTCGTCGTCCATGCCGCTGATGCTGTGCTCGATGACGAAGCCGCGCACGAACGGATGCGGCGACTGGTGGCTGGCGGGCACGCAGGCCTCCAGCGCGGCCGCGAAGGCCAGGTTGGCCGCAGCCGGGTCGGCGGCCGCCTGCGCAGGCGGCGCATCGGCATCGGGCGTCTGCGCCGGGCCGGCAAACGCCAGCGCGGGCAGCAGGATCAGGCCAGACAGCAGGCGGGCCGTGTTTTGGGGCGACATGGCTTGGGCTCCGTGCGTGGGGTCCGGGCCAGCATAACGCGAGCCATGGCGACGATTCAGACCCGGGCTGGCAAAGTGGCGGCCATGCGAATCCCCCACCTGCTGTCTTCCCTGCTGCTGGCCACCGCCGCCCTGCCCGCCCTGGCGGCCGACGACCTGTCGGCCTGCCTCGATGGCCTCCTGCCCAAGGCCCGCGCCGCCGGCATCGGCGAAACCCTGTTCCGCGAACATACCGAAGGCCTGGTGTCCGACCCCTCGGTGCTCGAGGCGCTGGACTACCAGCCCGAGTTCCGGACTCCCATCTGGGACTACCTGGCCGGCCTGGTGGACCAGGAGCGCGTGGACGACGGCCGCGCCCTGCTGGAAGAACACGCCGGACTGCTGGCACGCATTGAATCGGAATACGGCGTCGATCCGGCCACCGTGGTGGCGGTCTGGGGCGTGGAAAGCGACTACGGCCGCACCTTCGGCAGCAAATCCCTGCTGCGTTCGCTGGCGACGCTGTCCTGCGCCGGCCGGCGCCAGGATTTTTTCCGCGGCGAACTGTTCGCCGTGCTCAAGCTGATCCAGGCCGGCGACCTGTCGGCCAGCGGCCTCACCGGCTCCTGGGCCGGCGCCTTCGGGCATACCCAGTTCATGCCTTCGACCTATGCGCGCATCGCCGTGGACGGCGACGGCGACGGCCGCCGCGACCTGGTCGGCTCGGTCCCCGACGCCCTGGCCTCGACGGCCAACTACCTCAAGCGCTCCGGCTGGCGCACCGGCCAGGCCTGGGGCCATGAAGTGACCCTGCCCAAGGGCTTCGACAGCTCGGTGAACGGCCGCACCACGCGCCGGCCGCTGTCGGCCTGGCGCAGCCGCGGCCTGGAACGCGCCGACGGCGGCGAACTGCCGGCCGACGACCGCGCCGCCGCACTGCTGCTTCCCGCCGGCCCCAAGGGTCCGGCCTTCATCGTCTTTCGCAACTACGACGCCATCTATTCCTACAACGCCGCCGAGAGTTATGCCCTGGCCATCGCCCTGCTGGCCCAGCGTCTGCGCGGCGGCGACGGGCTGCAGGCGTCCTGGCCCACCGATGACCCGGGCCTGTCGCGCGCCGAGCGCCGCGAACTGCAGCAGCTCCTGGTGGACCTGGGCCACGACATCGGCCCGGTCGACGGCATGGTCGGCAAACTCACGCGCGAAGCCCTGGCGATCGAGCAGGCCCGACTTGGCCTGCCGGCCGACGGTCGCGCCGGCCAGAAGGCGCTGCAGGCGCTGCGCGCCGACCGCCCCTCGCCTGAGCCGGCCCGATAGCCCACAATCAAATCCGTCCCCCGCGGAGGCAAGGCCATGAAATGGCGCAGTGCACGTCGTAGCAGCAACGTCCAGGACATCCGCGGCCGACGCGGCGGTGGCGGTGGCGGATTGAAGCTCGGCCTGGGCGGCGTCGCCGCCGTGGTGGTGATCGGCCTGCTGCTGGGCAAGAGCCCGATGGAACTGCTGGGCCTGGTGACACAGGTGCAGCAGCAGATGCCCGCCGATTCCGCCGGCCCGGGCGATGCCCCGCCGGTGGACGACGAAGCCTCGCAGTTCGTCGCCAGCATCCTGGGTGAAACCGAAGACGTGTGGGGCGCGATCTTCGAAGCCAGCGGCAGCCAGTACACGCCGGCGAAGCTGGTGCTCTTCAGCGGCCAGGTGCAGTCGGCCTGCGGCGGCGCCAGCGCCGCGGTGGGCCCGTTCTATTGCCCGGCCGACCAGAAGGTTTACATCGACCTGAGCTTCTTCGACCAGATGGAGCGCCGGCTCGGCGGCGGCGGCGACTTCGCCGAGGCCTACGTCATCGCCCACGAAGTGGGCCACCACGTGCAGACGCTCACCGGTATTTCCGGCCGGGTGAACGCCATCCGGCAGCGCGGCGGCAACGTCGAAGGCGCCGAAGGCCCGCTGGTGCGCCAGGAGCTGCAGGCCGACTGTTATGCCGGCCTGTGGGCCCACCACGCCCAGCGCAGGCACGCCTGGCTGGAAGACGGCGACCTGGAAGAAGCCATGAACACCGCCACCGCCATCGGTGACGACACCCTGCAGCGCCAGGGCCAGGGCCAGGTGGTGCCCGATTCGTTCACCCACGGCAGCGCCGCCCAGCGCGTTCGCTGGTTCCGGGCCGGCTTTGAATCGGGTGACGTGGAACGCTGCGACACCTTCGCGGCGAACCAGCTCTAGGCGGCCAGGGACGGGACGGTGGCCGCCGGCGCCGGACAAACCCCCGTTTTCCGCGCCCGTGGGCTGACCAAGACCTATCGCATGGGCCAGGTCGAAGTGCCCGCCCTGCGCGGCATCGACCTGGACCTGTGGCCGGGCGAGTTCGTGGTGCTGCTTGGTGCCTCGGGCAGCGGCAAGTCAACGCTGCTCAACATCCTCGGTGGCCTGGACGCGCCCAGCGCCGGCGAGGTCAGCTGCCAGGGCCATCCGCTGACCGGCGCCGGCGAAGCGGCGCTTACGCGTTTCAGGCGTGAACACGTCGGCTTCGTGTTCCAGTTCTACAACCTCATCCCCAGCCTCACGGCCCGCGAGAACGTCGCCCTGGTGACCGAGATCGCGATGGCGCCCATGCGTCCCGAGGAGGCCCTGGCGATGGTGGGGCTTGCGCAGCGCATGGACCACTTCCCGGCACAGCTTTCCGGCGGTGAACAGCAACGCGTCGCGATCGCCCGCGCCATCGCCAAGCGCCCGGCCGTGATGCTGTGCGACGAACCCACCGGTGCGCTGGATTCACAAACCGGCATCACGGTGCTCGAGGCCCTGGCGCGCACGCATCGGGAAACCGGCGCGTTGACGGTCATCATCACGCACAACGCGGTGATCGCCAGGATGGCGGACCGCGTGATCCAGCTCAGCGACGGCCGGATCGCCGGCGAACAGCGCAACCCGGTTCGCGCCGAGCCCTCGGAGCTGAGCTGGTGAAGGCCCTGGACCGCAAGCTGCTGCGCGACCTGGGCCAGCTGCGCGGGCAGACCGCGGCCATCGCGCTGGTTCTGGTGGCCGGCATCGCGACGCTGGTCATGTCGCTCACCGCCTATCGCGCCTTGTACGACACGCGCGCCCAGTTCTACGGCGAATACCGGTTCGCCGAGGTGTTCGCGCGGGTCGAGCGGGCTCCCTGGCCCCTGCTCGAGGACGTGCGCCGGCTGCCGGGCGTCAGGGGCGCCGAGGGTCGCGTGGTGGCCGGCGTGAACCTCGAAGTCGAAGGCTTCGACGACGCGGTCAATGGCCTGGTGGTGTCCCTGCCCGATGACCGCCAGGCCGGACTCAACCGCCTGTTCCTGCGCGAAGGCCGGCTGCCCGACCCGCAGCGGGCCAACGAGGTCGTGCTTGGCGAGGCCTTCGCGCAGGCGCATCGCCTGCGGCCGGGCGACCGCATCGGCGCCGTGCTCAACGGCCGCCGCCAGGTGCTTGAAGTTGCCGGCATCGGCCTGTCGCCGGAATTCGTGTACCAGATCCGGCCGGGCGACGCCTTTCCCGACTATCTGCGCTACGGCGTGGTCTGGATGCAGCGCGAGCCACTGGCCGCCGCCTTCGACCTCGACGGCGCCTTCAACGACCTGGTGCTGGTGCTCGAACGCGGAACGCTCGAAGCCGATGTCATCGATCGCCTCGACGTGCTGCTGGCGCCCTACGGCGGGCTCGGCGCCCACGGTCGCGAACTGCAGACATCGCACCGGTTCCTGGACGAGGAACTGACCCAGCTGCAGGTGATGGTGCGGCTGTTTTCGGCGGTGTTCCTTGGCGTGGCGGCGTTCCTGCTCAACATCGTCATCGGCCGGCTCGTGCACACCCAGCGCGAACAGATCGCCGTGCTCAAGGCGTTTGGCTACACCCGCGCCGAAGTCGGCCGGCACTATGCCGCGCTGGTGGGCCTGATGGTGCTGGCCGGCCTGCCGCCCGGCATCCTCGCCGGGGCCTGGCTGGGCAATGGCATGGCGGAGATGTACGCCGATTTCTTCCGCTTCCCCTACCTCGATTGGTCGCTGCATCCCACGGCCCTGGCCCTGGCCGGCGCTTTCGCACTGGCGGTGGCCCTGCTGGGCACCCTGACCGGTCTCTACCGTGCGTTTTCGCTGACGCCCGCTGAAGGCATGCGCCCGGAGGCGCCGCCGGCCTTCGGCCGGAGCATGATCGAACGTTTCGGCTTGTTCCGCCTGCTCGACCCGGCCGGCCGCAT
>NZ_CAXBJS010000082.1:0-11841 GCF_963976025.1 uncultured Arenimonas sp. | reverse complement strand
GCCATTTCCAGTCGGTGGCGCGCGGGCACTTCGTCGTGCGGCGGCTGGAGCGCGAGTACGGCGTGCATGAGGTGCGTGCGGCCTACGTGGCGCTGGGGCCAGCTGCGTCGAATCGCTAAAGTCGTTAGTGGTTTTGCGCAGGATCATGCCTTTCCGCCAAACGTGCTTTCCGAGCCGTTAGAGTGGTTCCCCTGTTTCGACGCCAGCGGGGAAGATCCATGCGCAACTTCATCCATGCCTGCGTTTTCGTCGCGCTGGCAGCGACGTCCGCGGTGGCGGCAGCGAAGGACAAGTCCTTCGAGCACCAGTTCAACACCCGCGTCAGCGTCGATGCGTCGGGCCAGGTCACGGACGTCGAGTTCATGAAGGACGTTCCGGAGGCGCTGCAGGCGATGGTCCGGGGCGTTGCCGCCGACATCCCCTTCGAGCCGGCCATGCGTGACGGGTTGGCGGTTCCCAGCCGGACTTCCATGCAGCTGCGGGTCGCGTTCACCCCGGACGGCGAGAACTACCAGGCGAAGGTGCTGTCGATCAACGGCGGTGCGCCCGCGTCCGTCGGGATGCATCCGCCCAGGTTCCCGGCGTCCCTGTTCCAGGACAAAAGAAGCATGTTGGCCATGGTCGTCGTGCGGCCCCACCCGGATGGCCAGCCCAATCCGGAAGCAAACACGGTCGAAAGCATCCAGTTCTATCGGGAAGACCAGCCCATCGAGGGGGTCAGCACGCGCACGGAGCGCGAGCTGCGCGATGCGCTGCTGGATGCCGCGGCCAAGTGGACCTACATCCTGGAAGAAGTGGACGGCGTGGCGATCACGACCGAGATCCGCGTTCCGGTATCGTTTTGCATGGCCAAGCGTGCTTCCAGCCGCAGCGAAAGCAGGGACATCTGCAGCGCGTGGCGCAAGAAGGCCGTGGAAGGCTTCGGCCGCCCCGAACCCGTCGAGCCCGGCGTGCGCCTGGCCCAGCCGCGCTGGGAAGCACCGCCGTCGCCCACGGCCTGAAGGCCGCGGCACCGGCCCGCTCAAAATAAAACGGGCCCGGATGACCGGGCCCGTGTGGCTTCCATGCCGGAACTCGTCGGTCAGCGCTGGCTGACGGTATTGCTGTTGTCCTGCATCACCAGCGCGCTGGCATCCACGCGCTTGACGCCGCGGATGCCCTGGGCGATGTCGATGGCAAGTTCCTTCTCGTAGCCGCTCTCGACGGTACCTTCCAGCGTCACCACGCCGTCCCTGGTTTCAACGTCGATGTCGGTGCCATGCACGCCTTGGGTCCACAGCAGGCTGGAGTTGGTTCTGGCGGTAATCCAGGCATCGCTGAGCACGGTGTCCCCGTCAGCGGCCTCGGCCGTGGCGACCTGGCCCTTCTGGTCGGGGTCCAGGGTCAGCTTGTTGTGCACAAGGACGGCGCCGGGCGTGCCAGCCGCAAGCCGGCCGGCCAGCGCACGCGAATTCGGGGTGTCCGCGACACCGGTCAGGGTAACCACGCCCAGCTCCGAGCTGACATTGATGTCCAGGCCATCGGTGTACTGGTTCCAAAGCAGCTTGGAATCGACCATGGCTTCAATCGTGGCATCGGCCACGTAGGTCGCGTAGCCAGGCACCGGCTCGATCACGGTGACCACCAGTTCGGGGTCCACCTTGACGCGGTTTACCACCGTGCTGATGCCATCGGTGCGTTCGGCGATGCGTTCGGCCAGGCGTTTCTGGATGTCGGTTTCGACGGTGCCGGTGATCGTGGCCTTGTCACCCTGCACGTCGACCTGCAGGTCCAGCGCATTGAGGCCTGGGTTGGTGACGTAGGTGGCCCAGATCTGGCCTTCGCGGTAGGCGTCCTTTTCACCGGTGGACATGTCCATCATGGCCGTATGGGATTGCTTGTCCCTGTCGCCGGATTTGGTCTTGTCGCCAGCCAGGGCCAGGCCCGGGGCGACCAGGGCCGCCAGGGCGGCGGCGAGAAGGGTGTGTTTGATGCGGGTGTTCCTGGTATTCATTTTTTCCTCCCAGTAGTCAGACTTTCCGGGTGGGTTCAAGCGACAGGCGCGGCTCAGTGCCGCGCTTCCATCGCCCATTTGCGCTCCCGCATGGTGTCGTGGTGCTGCTGCACCTTGGGCAGGTAGCTCAGCAGCGACTCCTTGACGGCCTTGGGCGCGTCGTCGCGCTTGATGACGTCGTGGAAGGCCGCCATCAGGCGGTCCTCGCTTTTCTCGAGTTCCTTGACGTAGGCGTAGTCGCCGTGGTCCTTGGCCATCTCGGCGCGAAGCGTCGAATAGAACTGGTGCAGGCTGCCGCGCAGGCTGCCGTCGGTGGCGGGTTCACCCGCCTCGGCGCGGACTTCGCGCGCCATGCTGCCCACGAGCCCCTGCTTGGACTCGGCCATGTCGTCGAACAGCGAGCGCAGCTGGGGATTCTTCACGGCCTTGGCGGCGTCGGCATAAAACTCGGCGCTGTCGCGGGTGGCCTGGATCAGTTCGTTCAGGGTCTCCACCTTTTCCTGGCGGAGCTCGGCATTGTTGGTCGTCATTGGATTTCTCCTTTGATGCGGCCGGTGATCACGCTGCAGGGTGATCTCTTGGTGCGGCGAATAGTCCTTCCTGCAGCGCCAATTACCCTACGGCCCCGCGCCTGAATCTCGCGTTAGAAGGGGCGCCCTGCCAAACCCGACGGGATGCGTGCGATTGCGCCAAAGGCGGCGTAGATTGTGGCTTTCACGCCCCCGGAGCCCTGCCCATGCCCGCTTTCCGCCGTACCGGCCTCACCCTCGCCATCGTCTTTTCCCTGTCGCTGGGCCTGGCGGCCTGCCAGCGTTCGCCGGAACCGGCCGCCGATGCCGGCAGCGATGCCGCCAGCCAGGCGCAGGTGGAGGTACGGCCGTCCCGCCAGTACGCCATTGAAGAATTCATCGAATCCACCGGCGTCGGTGGCGCGTCGTTCAGCGCCGACGAGTCGCGCATCCTGTTCTCGTCGAACAAGTCCGGCGTCTGGAACGCCTACTCGATGCCGGTGGGCGGCGGCGAATGGACGGCGGTCACCAGCTCGGACACCGACAATGTTTACGCCGAGGCCTTCTTCCCGAATGACGACCGCGTGCTGGTCAGCCGCGACCAGGGCGGCAACGAGCTCGACCACCTGTACGTGATCGAAGCCGACGGCAGCGAACGCGACCTGACCCCGGGCGATAACCTCAAGGCCGGCCTGATGGGCTTCAGCCACGACGGTGAGTCCTTCTTTGTCATCAGCAACGAACGCGACCCGCGCTTTTTCGACGTCTACCGCTACGACGCCGGTGACTACGCACGCGAACTCATCTACCAGAACGACCTGGGCTACGAGCCCGGCGAAATCTCGCCCGATGGCCGCTGGCTGGCCCTGGGCCAGACCAACACCACCAACGACAGCGACCTGCACGTGGTCGAACTGGCCACCGGCAAGGTGACCAAGGTGTCCGAACACGAAGGCCAGGCGCAGTTCGCTGCCGAAGCCTTCAGCCCGGACGGGCAGTGGCTGTATTACACCGCCAACGACCAAGGCGAATTCGCCGGGCTGCGCCGGGTGAACCTGCAGACCTGGGAACACGAGCCGGTGCGTTCGGCCGACTGGGACATCGTTGATGCGGCGCTGTCGCACGACGGCACCTACCTGGCGGTGGCCACCAACATCGATGGCAGCACCGGCGTGCAGCTGTTCAATACCGCCAGCGGCGAAGAAGTGGCGCTGCCCGACTTCCCCGCCGGCGAAGTGCGCAACCTTCGCGTCTCGCGCTCGGAGGGCAAGCTGGCCTTCTATCTCAACGGCGACCGCCAGCCCAACGACCTGTACGTACTGGACCTGGCCGCCGGCGGCGAGCCGACCCAGCTCACCACCTCGCTGAACCCGGCGATCGACCCGGCCGACCTGGTCGATTCCACCGTCGTGCGCTTCGACAGCTTCGACGGCATGGCGATTCCCAACATCCTGTGGAAGCCGCACCAGGCCACGGCCGACGCGCCGGCGCCGGCGCTGGTGTGGGTGCACGGTGGCCCGGGCGGCCAGACCACGCGCGCGCACTCGGCGCTCATCCAGTACCTGGCCAACCACGGCTACGTCGTGCTGGGCATCAACAACCGCGGCAGTTCGGGTTACGGCAAGACCTTCTTCGCCGCCGACGACGGCAAACACGGCCGCGAGCCGCTGTGGGACACGGTCGAGGCCAAGAAGTACCTGCAGACCCTGGACTACGTCGACGACGACAAGATCGGCATCATCGGCGGCAGCTACGGCGGTTACATGGTGCTTTCGGCGCTGGCCTTCCAGCCCGGCGAATTCAAGGTGGGCGTGAACATCTTCGGCGTCTCGAACTGGCTGCGCACGCTGGAATCGATCCCGCCGTACTGGGAATCCTTCCGCGAGGCGCTGTACCAGGAAATCGGCAACCCGGAAACGCAGCGTGATTTCCTCATCGAAACCTCGCCGCTGTTCCACGCCGACAAGATCAACGTGCCGCTGATGGTGCTGCAGGGCGCCAACGACCCGCGCGTGATCAAGCCCGAGTCCGACGACATCGTCGCGGCGGTGGAAAAGAACGGCGTGCCGGTGGAATACGTCGTGTTCGACGACGAAGGCCACGGTTTCTCGAAGAAGAAGAACCAGATCGAAGGCTACGGCCGCATCCTGGCCTTCCTCGACACCCACCTGCGCGGTAGCGCGCCGGCCGATCCGGCGGCGTCGGAGTAAGGCATGCGTCGCCTGGCCTTTGCCCTGTGTTGCCTGGTCCTGGCCGCGCCCGCCGCGGCCGAGTCCCTGTACAAGTGCACCGACGCCAAGGGGGCGATAAGCATCCAGTCCGAGCCCTGTCCGGCCGGCAGTACCCAGGTCTGGAAACGCGACGCGACCCCCGAGCCCGCGCCCAGCGTCGAGGAGCTCGCCGCGCGCGCAGCCCTGGCCGAGGCCGAAGCACGGCGCGCGGCCGAAGAAGCGCGGCTGGCCGAAGCCGCGCGCCTGGCCGAAGAGCAGCGGCTGGAAGCCGAAGCACGGGTCCGCGCCGAAGAGGCGGCGGGCAGCCCGCGCCGCAAGAGCGAGTGCACGCAGGCGCATGAGTTCTCGGAAGCGGTGCTGGAAAAGGAATGGCTGCGCCTCACCGAGGCGCAGCAGGCCGAACTGCGGGCCTGGGTGGTTGCGCAGTGCGACTACGTCTACGACTCCTGAGTTTTCGAACACAGGCGCGCGCTGAATTCGTTCGTGCCGGCGGGCACTTGCGCGGATGCGTGGGAAACCCGGGCTGCGGTGCACTGGCACCTCCGTCCGGAGCCTGCCATGCGTATCCAGTCCGTGCTTCTCTTGCCGACCCTGCTGGTTGCCGCCGCCAGCCCCGGCGCCGAATTGCGCAAATGCGTGGCGCCGTCCGGCGCCGTCAGCTACCAATCGCTGCCCTGCGCCGAAGGCAGCCAGCAGGCCTGGGTGCAGCCGGTGAAGGCCGAAGCAGAACCGCCGCCCCGCGCAGCGACACCACCAGAGAAGGCTCGCAAGCAGGCGCGGCGCGAGCCTGCGCCCGCCGCCGGCAAGGCCCGCCCGCGCGCAGGCGGAGCCGCCCAGGCGCGGCGCCTTCGCTGCGACAAGGCCCGCCAGGAAGCCGACGAGCTGCGCGACCGGCTCTGGAACAAGCTTGATTTCCAGCAGCGCTCCGATCTCGATGCCAAGGTCGCCCGGGCCTGCGCCCGGTGACCCGGGTCAGGCCGTTTCCTTCGCCAGCCGGGCCGCGTAGTCGGCGGCCTCGACGCGCAGCCAGTCGCGGAACGCCAGGAAACCGGCGTGGTCATCGGAGCGGGGCGGGTGCACCAGGTAGTGCGCGTAGTTGGCTTTCATGCGCTGCTTGCTCAGCAGCACCAGCAGCCCGGCATCAACCAGCGGCTTGGCCAGGGTCAGGCGCCCCAGCGCCACGCCCATGCCCGAGGCGGCAGCGCGATGCAGGGTTTCGGCATCGTCGAAGCGCGCCACGAAACGGGCCGGGCGCTGGCCGCCGAACCGGCTGAACCATTCCGGCCAGCGGCCGGCATCGTCTTCGAGCAGCGGGTAAACCGACAGATCACCGGGATCGTCGCCGCCGAGGCGGCGCACCAGGTCCGGACTGGCCAGCGGGGCAATCCAGTCCTCGAACAAGGGCATTGCTTCCAGTCCGGCCCAATGGCCCGGGCCATAACGCAGGGCGGCGTCCACCTCGCGGTCGCGCTGGAAATCGACCAGGTTGATGCCCGACTGCAAGTTGATCTCCAGCTGCGGGTGCACGGCCAGGAATCCCGGCAGGCGCGGTACCAGCCAGCTCGAAGCCATCGAGGGCAGCAGGCTCAGCGTCAGCACGTGGTCGCGTCGACCGGCGCAGGGTCGCAGCGCGTGTTCGAGTGACTGCAGGGGGCCGGCCACGGCGTCGAACAGGCGCTGGCCGTCGGCGGTCAGCCGGATGCCGCGCGGGCCACGTTCAAACAGGCGCTGCTGCAGCCGGTCTTCCAGCCCGCGGACCTGGTGGCTCAGCGCGCTGACCGTAAGGTTCAGGGCCTCGGCGGCCAGGGAGAGCTTGCCCAGGCGGGCGGCGGTCACGAAACCCTGCAGGGCCTGCAGCGGGAGTCGGCTCATGTTGAATCCAGTTCAAGTCTGCGTGTCAAAGATATCGCTACATAAGCCATCTGGCGAGGCTTATCTTGCGCTCACCTAAACCCAAGCCCTTCGGGGCCAGGAGTCCGCCATGAGCTTCTTCCGCGACCTGCTGTTCCTCCAGGGCTTTCCCACCCAGCCAATCTTCGGACCCCGGCCGGTGCCGGCACCAGCGACAATACCGCCATGCAAACCCAGTCCAACCTCCGCGGCATCGTTGCCATGCTGCTTGCCGTCGGCTTCTTCTCGCTGATGGATGGCGGCCTCAAGCAGTTGGCCGGCCACTACCCGCCGATGCAGGTGGCGGCGCTGCGTGGCCTGTCCGGCCTGCCGCTGGTGGTGGCCTGGGTGCTGGCCACCGGTACGGTGGTGGGGCTGCTGAAGATCCGCTGGCGCCTGCACCTGCTGCGCGCGGGCCTGTCGATCATGATGCTGTCGGCGTTTGCCTTTGCGCTCAAGCAAATGCCGATGACCAGCGCCTACGCCATCTTTTTCGTCGCGCCGCTGCTGATCACCGCGCTGTCGGTGCCGATGCTGGGCGAACACGTCGGCCCGCGCCGCTGGGCCGCGATCGCCGTCGGCCTGGTCGGCGTGCTGGTGGTGCTGCGGCCCACCGGCGAAGGCCTGTTCGGCTGGGCCGGGCTGGCCGTCGTGGCGGCGGCGGCGGGTTATTCGCTGTCGGCCATCATGGTGCGGGTACTGCACCGCACCGACAGCAGCCAGTCCATGGTGTTCTGGATGCTGGCGATGACCGCCGTGGGCGCCTCGCTGCTGGCCCTGCCGGGCTGGGTGCCGCTGCGTCTGGCCGATGCCTGGGTGATCGCCGGCGTCGGCGTCACCGGTTTCCTGGGCCAGGTGGCGATCACCGAAGCCTTCCGTTCCGGCGAAGCCTCGGTGGTGGCGCCTTTCGAATACAGCGCGCTGGCCTGGGGCCTGGGCCTGGACCTGATGATCTGGGGCGTGTTGCCCGACGGCTGGACCTTCTTCGGCGCCGGCATCATCGTCGCCAGCGGCCTGTACATGGTGCATCGCGAACGCGTGCTGGGGCGCCGCCGCGCCGCCTGAACCCGCGGCCGGGACGCGAGGGTTTATGCTTCCGGCTACCCCGGCCCAAGGATTCACCCCGCATGTCGCCACGCCTGTTGCTTGCCGCCCTGGTTTCCACCTGCCTGCTGTCCGCCTGCGGCGGGGACGAGCCTGCCGCGGAAACCGACGAAGCGGTGGCGACCGGCACAGAGGCGGCTGCGACCCCAGCGGGTCCGGACTGGGGTCCGTGCCGGGTTGACGGGTTGCGGCTGCCGGTCACGGCGCGCCTGTTCGTCGTGGACGGTGCCACGCCCCAGTCCGACACCGAGCCAGGCCGTGAGGCGATCCGTCGCGTCGACATCGCCGTGCCCGGACCGGTGGCCCTGCTGCTGACCGCCCCGGAAGCCACCGCCTGGCATATCCGTCCCGGCCCGGAAACGCAGGTGCGTGCGCTGGTCGCCTTGGGCGACGAGCCCCAGCGCATCACCGGCCTGGGACTGGGCAACTACCGCCGCGAAGCGTCTTCGGCGCTCGGCGCCGAATGCGCCAGCTACGTGATGCAGGGCGGCGCCGGACCGGCCCTGGCCGAAGCCACCGACCAGATCTTCGGCAAGCCGCACGACGCCATCTACCAGATGCGCATCGGCAGCGTGATCATCGGCGGCAGCGACCCGACGCTCGACCAGCCGGTCACCGAGTGAGTCCGGCAGACATGGGTTTTGGCCTGGTGGGTTTCGACGGCGACGACACGCTCTGGCACAGCGAGGGTTATTTCCGCGCCGCGCACGCCGAGTTCGAGGCCATCGTCGGCAATTACGTCGACCTGGCTGACGCCGGCCTGCATGAGCGCCTGCTCGACACCGAACGCCGCAACATCAAACTATTCGGCTACGGCGCCAAGGGCATGACACTTTCGATGGTGGAAACCGCCATTGCGCTGACCGGCCAGCGCATCGGCGCGGCCGACATCCACCGCATCGTCGAGTTGGGCAAGGCGGTGATGGCGCATCCGGTCGACCTTCTGCCGGGCATCCGCGCCGCGGTCGAGGCCGTGGCGCGTGAGCGGCCGGTGGTGCTTATCACCAAGGGCGACCTGTTCCACCAGGAAGCCAAGGTGCGCGCCTGCGGCCTGGCCGACCTGTTCCAGCGCATCGAGATCGTTTCCGAGAAGGACGCGGCGACCTACGGGCGCGTGCTCGGTGAATTCTCCCTGGCCTCGCACGACTTCCTGATGGTCGGCAATTCCCTGCGCTCGGACATCGAGCCGGTGCTGCGCCTGGGCGGCTGGGGCGTGCACATGCCCTACCACGTGACCTGGGCGCACGAACTTGAACACGGGCTGGAAGCCAGCCACGCCAGCCACATGGAAACGGTGGAAACCGCCGCGCAGATCCCCGCGGCGATCGGCCTGCTCGAGGCGCGCCGGCTTCAGTCGAAGGTGTAACCCAGGCCGACGATCACCGACAGGCGGCCATCCTGGTCCACCAGCGGGCTGTTGGTGATTTCCGAAGGCAGCCAGGCGTGGCCGGCGCGGGCGAAGAACTCCCAGCGCTCGCCAACCGGATGCGTGGCCAGCAGCGAGACTTCCGGGATGATCGCCGAGCCGGGCGAATACGCCGGCCGGCCGACAAGGGCTTCGCCGGGGCGAACGCCGTAGTAGTAGTCGACCATGTCTTCGCTTTGCCAGGCGACCGAAACGCCCGGCAGCAGCCGCCAGCCGCCGGCGCGCACCAGGCCGGTCCAGGACACGGCCGCTTCCTGGCCACCGCTGCGGTCGAGCATGTCGGTCGCCAGCGAGACTTCGAACTGGCCCACGCGCTCCACCCGCCAGCTGGCGGCCAGGCCGAGATCGAGGGAAAAATCGCGATCGTCCATGCCGGCCAGGAAGGGTGAATCGTCGGCTTTGTACCCATCGCCGCGGACCTGCGCGAAGGCGCCGAACGCGAAGCCGTCGTTCTCCGCCAGCACCACGCCGCCGCGCAGGCCGCGCAGGTAAAAACGTTCGCCCTCGAAGCGCACCAGTGGCACCACCAGCAGGCCTTCGTCGAGCTGGCGATAGGGCGCGTTGCGTTCGATCGCCAGCACGCCCAGGGTCCAGCCCGGCGGCGGCTCCGGGCCGTCCTGGGCGAGAACAGGCGCGGCGGCAAGCGCCAGGGAGAGGGCGAGCGCGGTGCGCAGGGGGCGGCGTGGGGACATGCAGTACTCCGGAACAACGGATCGTCACTGTGGGTGACGATCCGTCGAACCGGCGTGATTGTCCAGCCTCAGGGCAAGCTGAATACGATCGGCACCAGGGCGTACGCGGCCACCGGCCGGCCACCGCGCTGGGTCGGGTGGAAACGCCAGTGGTCGAGCACCTGCAGGCGCGCGGCGCGGTCGAGCTCGCGATGTCCGCTGCTTTCTTCGACCGAAACCTCAACCGGCTTGCCCGTTTCGTCCACCAGCACCCGCAGCAGTACCGTGCCTTCATGGCCGGCGATCAGCGAGGGCCGCGGATAACGCGGGGCCGGGGCGACGTCGTAGGCCAGCGTCGCCATGGCGGGCGGGCCCGGGTCGAAGCTGGTGGTGTCGGCGCCGCTGTCGACGACGGGCGGCGACTCGATTTCGCCCTGGTCGAACACCGGCGTGCTGTCGGTGACCGGAACCGGTGTGTCCTGCACGCGGGTCGGGGTGTTGACGGGACGCTCCACCGGGCGTTCGACCGGCTGCTTCGGCGGTGGCACGGTCACCGGGATCTCGCGCTCGGGCAGGCGCTCGAACAGCACCGGCACCGATTCGCGGCGCGCCTGTTCGGCGGGCGGCTGCCAGTTCATCGGGAACATCAGCAGGCCCAGCACCACGACATGCACGCTGATCGCCAGGCTGGTGCCGGCGATGCGTTTGCCATCAAGGTTCGACCAGGGCGGGGTGGAGTGGGACGACGGCAGGCAACGGACCATGGGACACCTCCTTCGGTGGGTGGCAGGGTCTTGAACGTGCCGGCGCCGTCGATGGGGTTGGCATGCGCCGTCCGTCGTATGGCCTGAAGGTGCGCCTGCGCCGCACGCGCGCGCAAGCGTTAGGATGTGATCCATGGCCGCGATCACATCCTTCGGTAAGTTGTCGTTCATTTTCGCGCTGCTGCTGGCGCTGGTGGCCTGCGGCACGGACCGCGACGAACAGGCCGCGCGCGAAGACGAACCCGCGCCGCTGTCGGCCCTGGCGCCGCCCGACGAAGAGGCGTTCGTGCGCACCTGGCAGGGTGTGCTGCCCTGCAGCGACTGCGCTGGCATCCAGACCCGGTTGACCCTGCGCCGCGAAGACGACGGCAGCCAGCGTTTCGAGCTGGAAGAAACCTACCTCGGCGCCGACGGCGGCAACGTATTCACGCTGGCCGGCGACTGGCGCCAGGTGCGGCAACGCGGCGACAGCGGGCCGGCCCTCGTGTTCCGTATCGACCCGGACGGCGCCGACCAGTGGTTCGAACTGCAGGACGACGGCAGCCTTGAACTGCTCGACGCCCGGGGCGAATCGCGCCCCGACGCCATCGGCCATCGCCTGCAGCGCATCTGATCGTTCGCCGCCCGTTCACCCGGTCGGTGCAGAATCGACCCCAGACCGTATCCCGAGGACGCCCCGATGAACCGCAAATTGCTGGCCGCGATGCTTTCGCTGGGACTGCTTGCTTCGACCGGTGCCCAGGCGCTGATCGACGACATCGCCGTGGGCTACAGCCCGCGCACCGGCGATGCCTGGGTGGACACGCGTCTGGGTGACATCAATGTCTTCGCGCGCGGCAATACCGACGGTTTCATAGATGACGTCGTGGTCAGCTTCGGCGCCCCGCGCCCGCTCATCCGCGACCTCTACTACGACCGCGGCTGGGCGCCAGGCGACATCTACTACGCCTGCGCGCTGGCCCACCAGCTGGGCCGGCCCTGCCTGGAAGTGGCCGACTACTACCAAAGCAACCGCGGCCAGGGCTGGGGAGTGGTCGCGCAGCGGCTGGGCATCAAGCCGGGTTCTTCCGAATTCCATGCGCTCAAGGGCCGGGTTGGCAAGGGCCATGATCGCCTGCAAAGCCGCGGTGGCCCGAAGGCGTCCGGCGGACCCAAGGGCGGTGGCGACGCCGGCCCGCCGCCGGGCCAGGGCGGCGGCAAGCCGGACAAAAGCGACAAAGGCAACAAAGGCAACAAGGGCAACGGCAAAGGCC
>NZ_CAXBJS010000081.1:0-11879 GCF_963976025.1 uncultured Arenimonas sp. | reverse complement strand
GGGGGGAGGGCAGGACATGCCGCAACGACGGGCAACTTTCCGCTACCGCGTATTCACCGGACTGATGCTGTTCGCGGTGGTGGTGCTGGCCGGAACATCGTTGCTTTCGCTGCGCGCCACCGAGGAGCTCGAGCGCACCGTCGAGCGCACCAGCCGCACCCAGCAGCTGCTACAGCAGGTGAGCGCGTACTGGGGGCAGGTGGGCGACAGCGAAGCACATGGCATGCGCTACCTGATCACAGGGCGCGCGGAGTTCCTCAACGAATACCGCAGCGTACTCGGCGAGCTTGACGCCAGCCTGGAAAGACTCAAGGCAATGACGGCCACCGACCCCGTCGCTTCGCACCTGGTCGAGGTGTTGGCCATCAAGAACGCCGACCGCCTGCGTTATTACTCCGAACTGCATTCGCTCAAGGCAATGACGGCCGAAGGAAACCTCGCCGCCGACGCGCGCGTGGCCGAACGCCTGCGCGGCGGCACCGGCGCCAGGCTGCTGGCCGAAATGCAGGTGATGATGGGCAACCTGGCCGCGCACGAAGAAGCGCTGCTGGTCGAGAACCGCGACAAGCGCAACCAGATGATCCGCCAGAACTGGGCAACGGTGATGGTGGCCAATGCCCTGGCGCTGGCCGCCGGCCTGGTCGGCTTCCTGGCCACGCGGCGCATGCAGCGCCAGGCCCAGGAGGCGCTGCGGCTTGAATTCCGCGCCGAGCAGGCGCGCCAGTCCAGCCAGGACAAGTCGGTGTTCCTGGCCAGCATGAGCCACGAGATCCGCACGCCGATGAACGCCATCTTCGGCTTCACCAACCTGCTGGCCGAAACGCCGCTCGACCCGCGCCAGGCGACGTATGTCGATTCGATCCGCAAGAGCGGCCAGGCCCTGCTGTCGCTTATCAACGATGTGCTGGACCTGTCGAAGATGGAGGCCGGCAAGCTCGAATTGCGCGAAGAGGCCACCGACCTGCGCGAAATCGTCGACCAGACGCTGACCATGTTCCAGCAGACTTGCGCCGACAAGGGCATCAGCCTGCGCGCCGATTTCGACGGCCGCGCCGAACTGCCGGTGATGGTCGACCCGGTGCGCCTGCGCCAGGTGCTTATCAACCTGGTGTCGAACGCGGTGAAGTACACCGAAACCGGCGGCGTGGTCGTGCGCGTGGGCTGCCACCCGGGCCGGGAAGACGACCGCTGCGACCTGCGCATCGAAGTGCTCGACAGCGGCACCGGCATCGCCGCGCACCAGCTGGGCATGATCTTCGAACCCTTCGAGCAGGGCGACAGCGTCGATGGCAAGAACCGCGAAGGCACCGGCCTGGGCCTGAGCATCGTGCGCCGCCTGGCCGAACTGATGGGCGGCGAACTGTCGGCCGAAAGTACGGTGGGCGAAGGTTCGGTATTCCGCCTGGACATTCCCGACCGGGTGATCAGCACCGATTCGGTCAGCCAGCAGCCCGGGCGCAGCCAGCGCATCGACTTCGACCTGCTGCCGCCGCTGAAAGTGCTGGTGGTGGACGACGTCGCCTGGAACCGCGATCTCGCCGTTGCCTACCTGGCCGGCACGCACCACCAGGTGCTGCAGGCCGGCGACGGCCTGGTGGCGCTGGAACAGATCAAGGCCAAGGGCGCCGACGTCGTGCTGATGGACCTGCGCATGCCCATTCTTTCCGGCGACCAGGCCCTGCAACGCATACGCGCCAATCCGAAGTGGCGCGAGATTCCCGTGGTGGCGGTGACTGCCTCGAGCATGAGCGAAGACGAGAACTGGGTGCGCTCGCGCTTCGACGGTTACGTGCGCAAACCCTATTCGAAGGCCGACCTGTTCGAGGCGCTGGCCCTGCATTTCCCGCCGCGGCGGCAAGAAGCCGACGACGCGCCCACGCCCGCCGCCGACACACCGGCCGAACGCGACCCGGGGCCGCGGCAGCACGATGCCGAGGCCCTGGCCGAACTCAAGGCCCTGCGCGCCTCCCTGCCGGCCATGCGCGGCAACCTGCGCGTGCGCGAAGTGGCCGCCGCCGCCGGCCACCTGGCCGGCCTGGCCGGGCGGCTTGAGTGGACGGCCCTGGGCAACTACGCGCGCGAACTCAAGGAGGCCGTGGATGCCTTCGACGTCACCAGCATGCGGCTGCTCCTGGCCAGCTGCCCCGATCCGGAGGCCATCACCGATGAACAATGAGCGTGCGCCCCTGGTCATGGTCGTCGACGACCAGGAGGCCAATGTCAGCGCCGTCGGCGGCCTGCTTGCCCGCGACGGATTCGACGTCGCGCCCTGCCTGAGCGGCAAGGAGGCCCTGGCCGGCATCGCCGCCGACCCGCCCGACCTTCTGCTGCTGGACATGCGCATGCCGGGCATGGACGGCTTCGAGGTGCTCGATGCCCTGCGTGCCGACGAAGCCACGCGCGAGCTGCCGGTGATCTTTCTCACCGCCGACCACGAGCGTGATTCCCTGGTGCGTGCGTTTTCGTCCGGCGCCGTGGATTACGTCACCAAACCCTTCGTGCCCGAAGAGTTGCTCTCCCGGGTGCGCGCGCACACGGCGCTCAAGCTCGCGCGCGACCACGTGCAGCGGCTGGCCCAGGAGCGCCAGGAAAGCCTGGAGCTGATCGCGCACGACCTGCGCAACCATTTCACCAACGTGCTGTTCTCGGCCGACATGCTGGCCAGCCGCAAGACCGACGAGGCCGGCGGCAAGCTGGTCGAATCGATCCGCAGCGCCGCCGACACCGGCCTTCTTTTCCTGGAAGCCGTGCTCGACCAGGCTGCCGGCGAAGCGCGCGGCGAGGCGGTTGAGCCATTGCCGGTCGCCCAGGTCGTGCAGGATGCCGTCGATGCCCACGCCGGGCACGCGCGCGGCAAGGATACGCGCCTGGACCTGCAGCTTGAACCCGGCCTGCTGGTGCGCGGCCAGCGACTGGCGCTGGGCCACGTGCTGCAGAACCTGGTGTCGAACGCGGTGAAATACGCGCCGTCCGGCAGCGTGGTCACGGTGAAGGCGCTGGCGCACGGCGGGAAGGCGCGTTTCCTGGTCATCGACCAGGGCCCGGGCATTCCCGAGGCCGAACAGGGCGAACTGTTCCGGCGCTTCGCCAAACTTTCCAGCCAGCCGACCGGCGGCGAAAGTTCGACCGGGCTCGGCCTTTCGCTGGCCAAGCAGAAGGCGCGCGCGATGGGCGGCGACCTCTGGTACGACCCGGCGCCGTCGGGCGGCGCCTGCTTCACGCTCGAGATGCCGCGCGTGCACTGATCCTGCGACGGCTCGCCGTGCAGCCTGCACGTGCGACCTTGCATATCGCAGGGGAATTCCCGGCGAAAAGCGTCGCAAGTCCTTGTTCCTGCGTCGGGCAGCGGTTGGCACGCCCCTTGCTCCCTTTTCCATGACGAAGCCGTCGCCGCCTTTTCCCGGGCAGCGGTGGCCTCGTGAATTTCCCAACCATGGAGCTATCGCATGAACAAGTTCACCCGCACCGCCCTGCCGCTGGCGATCGTGATGGCCCTGGCGGCCTGCCAGGAAACCCCGCAGGAAACCGCCGAGGATGTCACCGACGCGCGCATCGAGGCTGCCGAGGACACCCGGGAAGCCCGCCAGGACTATGTCGAAGCCGACACCATGGAAGAGGCGATCGACGAGCGCGAGGACCTTGAGCTCGCCGCGGCCGAAGGCGCCTATGAAATCGCCAAGGAACGGTGCGATGCCCTGGAAGGCGACGCCGAAGAAGCCTGCAACGACGAGGCCGAAGCCACCTACGACGCAGCCAAGGAAGCGGCCCAGCGTCGCCAGGAAGTCGGCGACGACATGCTCGACGCGGCTGAAGAAGTTGCCGACGACATGGAAGACGCCGTCGAAAACGAGTACTGAGCCCCCGCTCGGTACCGTGCACCAACCCTAAGGAAGACAAGTCCAAGGAGGACACCATGAACAAGACCACCGCCACCCTCAACCACCTGGTCGAAGCCCTCAACGACGGCGTCGAGTTCCACGAACATGCCGCCAGGGAAACCACCCAGCCGGCCTACCGCGACCTGTTCCTCAACATGGCGCAGGTGAAGAAGGCGATCGCCGCCGACCTCAAGGCCGAGGTGTCCAAGCAGGGCGCCGAGCCCGACAACGACGGCACCTGGCTGGGCGGCATCCGCGAGGGTTATGCCCAGCTGAAGTCGAAGATGGTCAAGGACGCCGACGCGGCCTGGATTTCTTCGATCGAAGAGCAGGAAGACCGCGTACTCGAAGCCTTCCGCGATGGCCTCGAGGGCGACCAGCCCCCGAAGGTCCGCGAGCTGGCCGCGCGCTACCTGCCCGAGGTCAAGAAGATGCACGACCAGATGCGTGACCTGAAGCGGGCCAAGGCGGCCTGAGACCGCCCGTCCTCCCGCGGTCCCCGGCGTGCTGGCCGGGGGCCGCGGCAGGTTTTCAGGCGCCGGGGCCTGCCGGTAGCGAAAAAAACCCGTGTTTTTACCGCTTTTGCACTTGGCGGCGACGGGAACTTGCCCTACATTCACTGGGCCGGGGCAAGCCCAGGCACCCCAATTACCCATCCAGAATCACGGGAACAAAAAAATGGCTACCAAGAAAGCTGCGAAGAAGAAGGCTGCCCCGAAGGCCGCTGCCAAGCCGGCCGCGCCCAAGCCGATCAAGGAAGCGCTGACCAAGTCCGGTCTGGTGTCGCATATCGCCGACAACACCGGCCTGGCCTCCAAGGACGTGCGCGCCGTGCTGGCCGCGCTCGAGAACGCCGTGCACGGCTCGGTCTCGAAGAAGGGCGCGGGCAGCTTCACCCTGCCGGGCCTGCTGAAGATCACCTCGGTCAACGTTCCGGCCAAGCCCAAGCGCAAGGGCATCAACCCCTTCACCAAGGAAGAGCAGTGGTTCGCCGCCAAGCCGGCCACCGTCAAGGTGAAGATCCGTCCGCTCAAGAAGCTGAAGGATTCCGCGGCCTGAGGCCCGGATTCGCGACGCGGTAACGCGCGCGAAAGCAGAATCAGCGGGGTGGGTGCTTCGGCACCCGCCCCGTTTTCATTTCAGGAGACCCCCATGGAATACCGCTACCTCGGCCGCTCCGGCTTCCGCGTTCCCGTGCTGTCCTTCGGCACCGGCACCTTCGGCGGCGAAGGTGAGTTCTTCAAGGCCTGGGGCGCCACCGACGTGGCGCAGGCGCGCCGGCTGGTGGACATCTGCCTGGACGCCGGCGCGGCGATGTTCGACAGCGCCGACATCTATTCCAGGGGGGCGGCCGAGTCGATCCTGGGCGAGGCCATCAAACACCGCGCGCGCGACGAACTGATCATTTCCACCAAGGCCACGTTCCGCTTCGGCCCGGGCGAGAACCAGGTGGGCTCCTCGCGCCACCACCTGCAGCGCTCGGTGGACGCCTCGCTCAAGCGCCTGGGCACCGACTACATCGACATCTTCCAGCTGCACGGCCAGGACACCCGCACCCCGGTCGAAGAGGTGCTTTCCACGCTCGACGCGCTGGTGCAGGCGGGCAAGATCCGCTACGTCGGCGTCTCCAATTTCAGCGGCTGGCACCTGATGAAATCCCTGGCCGCTGCCGACCGCCACGGCTGGCCGCGCTACGTGGCCCAGCAAACCTACTATTCGCTGGTGGGCCGTGACTACGAGTGGGAACTGATGCCGCTGGCCGCCGACCAGGGCCTGGGCGCCATCGTCTGGAGCCCGCTGGGCTGGGGCCGCCTGACCGGCAGGATCCGCCGCGGCCAGCCGTTGCCGGAAAACAGCCGCCTGCAGTCCAAGGTCGCCGCCGACAGCGGCCCGCAGGTCGACCAGGACTACCTGTACCGCGTGGTGGACGCGCTGGACGAAGTGGCCGCGGAAACGGGCAAGACCGTGCCGCAGGTGGCGCTGAACTGGGTGCTGCAGCGGCCGACCGTCAGCAGCGTCATCGTCGGCGCCCGCAACGAAGACCAGCTGCGGCAGAACCTGGGCGCGGTGGGCTGGAACCTCACGCCCGACCAGGTCGCCCGCCTCGACGCCGCCAGCGACCGCCCCAAGCCGTACCCGTTCTGGCACCAGGCCAGTTTCAGCTACCGGAACCCGACGCCGGTGTAAGCCCGGCCGGCCGGTCGATCCCGTAAACCAGCAGCGTTTCGCCATCCAGGGCCCGCGGGCCCTGCAGGCGCATGCCCAGCGATTCAAGCAGGCGGCGCGAGGCGACGTTGCCGATGGTGACGATGGCCAGCACCCGCGGCAGCGCCAGGGGCCCGAAGGCGATCTCCAGGGACAGTTGCGCGGCCTCGCGCGCCAAGCCCTGGCCGCGCCACTGCGGCAGGAAGGCATAACCCAGGTCCGGGTCGGGCAGCAGGTCGCGGCGGATCAGGCCGCACATGCCAGCCAGGCTGCCGTCGTCTTTCATCTCGACGGCCCACATGCCGAAGCCGTTACGGGCGTAGCTGGCGATGGGCCCCTCGCGCAGGTAAGTGGCAGCCTGGTCGAGGTCGCGAACGCCGCGGTCGCCGATATGGGCCAGGAAGTCCGGGTCGTTGAGCAGGGCGAGCGCGAAGGCGGCATCGTCCGCGCGCAGTTCGCGCAGGCGGAAGCGGTCGGTTTCAGGAAAGGTTTGCGGCATGGGCGGTCCCGGGTGGACCGCCGGATTATTGCAGGGCCGGGTCGCCCGCGGTAAGTCTCAGGGCGTGGCCAGCGTGACCTGCTGCAGGCCCTCGTGCATGGCAACCAGGCGCTGCACCTGCGGCATGTGCGCTTTGCGCGGCTGCTGCTCGACGCCGAGCGACTTGCTGTCGAAGCGCACGTTCTCGCGAATCACGATCTTGAACTGGATCGTCGCCGAAGCCGAGACCTTCGCGCCTTCGCTGCCGACCGAAAGTTCGCCCTGGGCAAGGGCCGGCTGGGCGAGGGCCATCGCCAGCGCGGCGATGGCCGCGAGGCGGAAGAGGAGGGCGGGCTTGGCGAGGCGCTTGGCGTTCATCGTGCTGCTCCTGGGGGGAGGAACCGAAGCCGGCGGAGGTCTTCGTGTTCCTTGGAGAGCAGTCTAGGAAGCGGTGTAAGTTATTGATGCGCAACGGATCACACTTGCCCACTATGGGATTTCGCGCACACTTCCCGACCAAATGCGGCAGTGCGGCACGGTTTGTTTGCGCGTGCCATCACAGTTCGATTTCAAACCGTGAAGTCCGCCCAACCTGCAGCTGAATCCACCGGTGCTTCCAGCAACGCCCGGGTGCAAAAAAAACGGCCAGCGAGGTTGGCTGGCCGTGCAGTTTTTTCATGGTGTCGCCGGCGTGGCCGGCGCAGTTGCGGGCTTACGTTGCCGCGATTTCAGTGGTGTCCGATTCCAGACCGTGGGTGCGCACGCGGTCGCGGCCGGCGTGTTTGGCCTGGTAAAGCGCGTCGTCGGCGCGGCTGAGCAGCGGCAGGAAGTCGTAGCCATTGGCGCGGGTGCCAGCGACGCCGAAGCTGGCGGTGACGTTGAATACGTGCCCGGTGGGCGAGGTGTCGATGGCGGCGATGCGCTTGCGGCAGGCCTGGGCCAGCGCCACCGACGACGGCAGGTCGCAGCCCACCAGCAGGAAGGCGAACTCTTCGCCGCCCAGGCGCCCAAAGCGGTCGTTCTTGCGGCACACGTCGGCGCAGACCTTGGCGACTTCGGTCAGCACCCAGTCGCCGGTGGCGTGGCCGAAACGGTCGTTGATGGACTTGAACTCGTCGAGGTCGAACATCACCAGCCCGGCTTCTTCGCCGTCCTTCTTGCAGAACGCCAGCGCTTCTTCGGCCCGGTGGCTGAAGTGCATGCGGTTGGAAACGCCGGTCAGCGCGTCGGTTTCGGCAAGGCGCCGGAACAGGATCTGCGCCTTCTTGGTGCGCCAGGCCCAGAAGGCGATGGTACCAAGCAGGAGGGCGAGCAGCGCCACCACCAACTGGGTGTTTCGCGTGGCCAGCGTGGACGCCTGTTCCCGGAGTTGCAGGACCTGGTTCTCGCGGTTGAGGAGCTCGATGGTCTGGTTCTTCTGGCGGGTTTCGCCAAGGACCTGCTGGTAGACCAGGGCCCGCGCCTTCACTTCATTGAGGTAGGCGCTGTTCGCATCAAAGTAGTTGATGTGGTGCGCCAGCGCCGCGTCATTGTTGCCCCGCTGCAGGGCACTCTCGAACAGAACCCGGTGGGCGGTAACCAAGGGCGCCGAACTTGCCATCGCCGTGCCCTGGCCCATGATGCCCCTGGCGAAACGTTCTGCCGCCTGGTAGTCGCCAGCAGCCAGGTAGATTTCGGCCAGCGTCGCGTAGACCTCGGCGATCACCCGTGGATACTTGGTTGCCTCTACTTCAGCGAGGTGCCGGCTCAGAAGCACGATGGCACCATTGCGGTCGCCGCCATCCGCGATCAGGCGGGCGTGGTAGGCGCGAACGTAGTTTGCAAACAATGGCTCGCCGGCCGAAACGCATTCGTCGATCAGGGCGCTGACTTCCTGCTCGCGACCGGCGAGCTGGCCGAGGCTATAGAAAGCCTCCATGCGCAAGGCGCCGGCAAAACAGCGGGTCCGGGGGCTGGGGGAATCTGCCAGCATCAGGTCCGCATACCGGATGCCTTGCTCGTACTGGCCGACATGGTTGCTGATCGAACCGGCGGCGGCCCACGCGTGGTGGCGCAGCTCGGGGTCGTCGACCTGGTCGACAAGCCCGATCATTTCGTTCAAGTACCGCAGGCCTTCGGAAAAGTCCCGGGTCGCTGCATACGAATTTACGATCAGGGCGCCCGATTGGACCCTGATTTCGGTGTCCTGGCTTTCTTCGAACAGCTTCCTGGCTGCTTCGATTCCGAGGTCGAAGCGTCCGCTGTAGGAAAGCTGGTAGGCCTTGAGGTACTCAAGCTTCTCCCGCTGGCGCAGGCTGGCGGAGTCGATGCTCGCATTGAGCTGCCCGATGAGGGCATTGAACTGCTCCGGGTCCGAGCTGCGGACAAGCTCCGCGCTCTTGAGCATCGCTTCAAACGCAGGAGACGCAGCCGAAGGCGGCGGCGCCAGGAACAGCGCCACCGCCAGGGCAACAGGGAAAAGCCCCCGCTGAATCACGTCACCGTCCGATCAGTGCAAGCCACGCTGGCTGACCGACTCTTTCTGGTCATCTTCGTCCGGCGAATTGGTGTCCTCGTCTTCGCCTTCCTTCTTGTTGTCGTCGCCCTCGGCCGGGAACAGCATGCACAGCATCTTGGGGCGGCCGCCAAGCAGGTCGCCCAGTGCGCCCGAATCGCGGCTCATCAGGACCTGGCGCACTTCATCGTCGACGCCAAGCGCGGCAACTTCAGCTTCGTAGCCGGCAGCATCGCCGTGGGACAGCGCCGGATTGCTGCCAAGACGCTCAAGGAACTCAATGACATTCGACATCATCTTCTCTCCGTTCTATGGGATTACCGGGGTTGCAACGTCACACTTTGTAGCTTCGTCCAGCGCCCGCAGCCGGGCCAACATGGCTTCATTGGGTTGCAGCGGGCAAGCGGGCGGAAGTACGAGGGTCGTTTGTGCCTCCACCCGGGCATCGGGCAGGTCCCGCAATGTGAGCCTTTCGATACGGGGTGGGTGGATGGGCAGGGTGGCGGCTTCGTAAAGCACGCACTCGTGGTCCAACGGATAGTCTTCCGCCAGCAGGTCAACCAGCAGCTGCCGATAGGCCCGGGGGGTGGAGAACCTGGCCAGGCTCCGGTCGCCCGCGAGCCCTGCCTGCCATATGACCAGGCAGGCGCTGGGGTCGATCTTTCGGCGATAGAACATCATCTGGCTTGCCTCGAAGTGCTGGCAGCCGGTCACCCCCGGGTCGATGCCCAGGTCGGCATAGAGACAATCCTCGGCGGAAACGCCGGGCTCCATCAGGGCCGGAAAACCTTCGCGGCGCGCCTGCGCGACGGCGCGATGCGGGGCTTGGGCGAACACGCCCGGATGGCCGTAGAACGCCCCGCAGACCCGCCGGCCCGCGCGCACCTCCGCCAGCATGACCTCGACCATCTCGCGGTAGGTTTCGGTGCGGGGTTTGCCTTCCCGGTAGTAGGGCTGGAGGCTGCGCACGTCCGGATGCATTTCCTGCACCCACAGTTCCACCAAAGGATCGGAGACGGCGACGAAAACAACGTCGGCCTGTTCGATGTGGTTTCGCGAGCGTGGCCCAAGATGTGCGCCCAGGGTCATGCCCAGGCCAACACACGCCAGACTTCCTTGCTTTTCCATGGTCCCCGAATGTTCCGTGGAATACCCGTCGGAGGTTAGCTGAACGGGCCAGCCTTGTCGCGCTTTGCCGCTTGCCAGGTCTCGCGGGTGAGCGTCCATCGAACCGGATGCGGCGGCGTGCCGATGGGGGCAGGCTCGAAACCCAGCCGGAGCATCAGTCCCCGTGCCGGACCGTGTCCTTCCGCGTGTCGGGTATACAGACGGTCCAAAGCCAGGGTCTGGAAGGCGTGTTGCGCCACAAGCGCAATTGCTTCCGTGGCATGTCTCCGGCCCTGGCGAGCCGGCGGCAGGACAACGCCGACTTCGGCGCCGCCGGCATCGTCCAGGACCAGTCCCAGCAGGCCGAACGCGATGCCGTCGCTGCTTTCCGACAGGGTCCAGGCCATGCGTCGCGCACCGGCTTCGACTTGCGCCTTTCGTTCGCGCTGAAATGCACGAAGGGCGCTGGGGGCATCCAGGGCAGGCATGGCGCGGGCCATGGTTTCGGCATCGCCATACAAGGCCACGTAAAGTGATTGGTCCTGGTCGCCTAGCGGTCGCAGGACCAGCTGGCCGCCCGCCAGGGTTGGCAACTTAGTCACGCGACGCCGCCAAACGGGCCACGCCGGTTCCGGCGGCCCCGCTACGGTCGAAGATCGCATACCGGCCTGCGAACAGCGGCAACCCGAGGATCGACTGGCCGCCGAAGTGTGCCAGCGCCGGCGACAACAGGCACAGTGTCCGGCCCCGCTGCAAGGCATTGCGCGGCCAGTAGTGCGAAGCCGGCACGCGCACTTCGGTGCCGGCGCCGTTGGGCGCTTCGAACTCGAAATGCAGGTCCGGCCAGTCCACGGCATCCACGGTCTGCCAGGCCAGGCCGTGGCCTTCGCTGAAAGCGCGTCGGGATTGTTCGACAAGGCCAGGCAAGCGCGGGTCCCTGGCTGCGAACGCGTCCATCACCGCCGCATACGTGCCGGCTTCGAGCACCAGGAAGCTGCAGCCGGTGTCGAGCATGGCGTTGCTGCCCATCGCGGCGACCCGCGACGCTTCCAGCGGTGGCACCGGAATCGGATTACCGCTGCCGACGCGCACCGCGCGCAGGTTTGCGTTGTAGTAAAGGTCGTGCACGATGCGGATGTCCTGGAAACCACCGCGGTAGAGGTGCTGCTGTTCGGCGCCCCCGCCCAGCACCAGCGCGCCGCGGTTGAGCGGGTCGGCTTCGAGGGCGGCGAGCGACGGTTTCTCGTGCGTCACGTGCGCGACGGCCCGGCCGATCGCCAGCGCGAAACGGTTGCGCACAACGCCTTCTTCTTCCAGCGCGGTGAACGCGGGCCGCAGGTGGGTGCGCGGTTGGTGGTGCAGGAAGTCCTGGAAGCGATCCAGGTCCAGCGCATGGCCCTGTTCGTAGGGCCAGGGCCAGCTCAGCGGCGGGGCATGGCCTTGCTGGTCCAGCAGCGGGGAAACGTCCCAGGCTGGGTCCAGGTCGCGGTAGGCCAGGCCCCACAGGCCGTCGGCGCCCTGGAACAGGGCATCGTCGGTTTCGCAGCAGGCGAACAGCGCGTCATCAATGGCGCGGGCGTGGTGGCCGTGGCCGAAGGCCAACCGCGATTTCAGCACCGGGCCGGCCCAGGCACCGCCGCCGTAGCGGATTTCCTGCACCCAGGGGGTGGCGGCCAGGTGGCCGTCGCGGGCGGCGGCATAGGCGTGCGGCCGCACC
>NZ_CAXBJS010000080.1:0-11887 GCF_963976025.1 uncultured Arenimonas sp. | reverse complement strand
GACGTCGGCCAGATCCGCGAAGGCCTGCCGGTGTCCTTCACCGTTGACGCCTACCCGGACCGCCAGTTCAGCGGCGAAGTCCGGCAGGTGCGGCTGGCGGCGACCGCGACCTCGAACGTCATCACCTACCCGGTGGTGGTGCAGGTGCAGAACGCCGACCTGAGCCTGCTGCCGGGCATGACCGCCAGCGCCGAAATCGTGGTGGACGGCCGCGAAGGCGTGCTGAAGGTGCCCAATGCCGCGCTGCGCTACACGCCGCCGGACGCGCCGCCGGCGCGGGCAGGCGGGGAAGGCCGCACGCGCGGCGCGCCGGGCGCGGCTCCGGGCGCCACCGGCCGTCCGGGTGCCGGCCGCGGCGGTGCGCGCCGGACCGTGTGGGTCCTGGAGGGCAAGGCGCCCACCGCGGTCACGGTCGAGGTCGGTGTTTCCGACGGCACCATGACCGAGGTCACCGGCGTGCAGGAAGGCCAGCAGGTGGTGATCGGCCAGGAGCGCCCGACCGAATGACGGCGCGCGCCCCGGTCATCGAGACACGCGGACTGACCAAGGTCTATTCGCCCGGCACGCCCGCCGAAGTGGTGGCGCTGCGCGGCGTCGACCTGCGCGTGGAACACGGCGAGTTCCTGGCGATCATGGGCGCCTCGGGTTCGGGCAAGTCGACCATGATGAACCTGATCGGCTGCCTGGATACCCCGACCGCGGGCACTTACCTATGCGACGGCATCGACGTCGCCAGCCTCGACGCCACCGGGCGCGCGCGCCTGCGGCTGGAAAAGATCGGCTTCGTATTCCAGGGTTTCAACCTGCTCTCGCGGCAGACCGCGCTGGAAAACGTGATGATGCCGCTGGTCTATGCCGGCGTGCCGGTGGCCGAACGCGAACCGCGCGGGCGGGCGGCGCTGGACCAGGTCGGCCTGGCCGACCGCGCCGGCCACAAGCCCAACGAACTCTCCGGCGGCCAGGAACAGCGCGTGGCCATCGCCCGCGCCCTGGTCACCGACCCGACCCTGCTGGTCTGCGACGAACCCACGGGCGACCTGGACCGCAAGACCGCCGACGAAATCCTGGGCCTGCTGCAGGTCCTGAACCGCGAGCACGGCAAGACCATCATCATGGTCACCCACGACCCCAAGGCCGCCGATTTCGCCACCCACACGGTGCACCTGGACAAGGGCCTGCTTGCGGAAGCAGACCTGGCCCACTGAGGACAGCGCCATGACCAAGACCGGATTCGTTCTAGCGAACCTGTTCCACAAGAAGACCCGCACCTCGCTCACGCTGCTGTCGGTGGTGATGGCCTTCGTGCTGTTCGGGTTGCTGCAGTCGCTCAACCTGGTGTTCAGCGCCGGCGCCGACTTCGTCGGGGCCACGCGCCTGGTCACCCAGTCGCGGGTGTCCTTCACCCAGTCGCTGCCCATGCGCATGGTGCCCGAGATGGACGCCATTCCCGGCGTGCAGCGGGTGATGTACCAGCAGTGGTTCGGCGCGGTGTACCAGGACAACCCGCAGATCTTCGCCTTCGCGGTCGATCCCGAGCGCCTGCACGAGGTCTACCCGGAATGGGTGATGCCCGAAGAACACTGGAACGCTTTCCGCGACACCCGCACCGGCATGATCGCCGGCAAGCTGCTGGCCGACCAGTACGGCTGGAAGGTCGGCGACCGCATCCCGATGAAGTCGAACATCTTCCCGCAGAAGAACAACTCGAAGGACTGGGAGTTCGAGCTGGTCGGCATCTTCGACGGCAAGGACGAGGAGTGGCGGCGCCAGACGTCCGGCAGCATCTACATCAACCACGCCTACTTCTCCGAAGCGGCGCTGTTCGGCGGCGGCATGGCCGGCATCTTCGTGCTGCGGCTCGAGGATCCGGAGATGGCCGAATCGATCGCCACGCTGGTCGACGAGCGTTACCTGAACTCCTCGGACGAAACCAAGACCCAGACCGAAAAGGATTTCCAGGTCGGCTTCATCAAGCAGCTCGGCGACATCGGCATGATCGTGCGCTGGATCCTGTTCGCGGTGTTCTTCACCCTGCTGCTGGTGGTGGGCAACACCATGGCCCAGAGCGTGCGCGAACGCGTGCCGCAGTTCGCGGTGCTCAAGACCCTGGGTTTTTCCGACAACAGCGTGCTGGCCTTCGTGCTGGCCGAAACGCTGGCGCTGTGCGCCATCGGTGGCCTGGTCGGGCTGGGCCTGGCGACGGCGCTGGGCGCGGTGGTCGCGCAGGCGGCCGGGCCGATGCTGCCGATCGCCGTGGACGGGCGCGTGTGGATGGCCGGCATCGTCGCCATCGTCGTGCTGTCGCTGGTGGTGGGACTGTTGCCGGCGCTGCGTGCGCGCCGCCTGAAGATCGTTGATGCCCTGGCCGGGCGCTGAGGAGCCACACCATGCTTAGCCAGATCATCGCCATCACCGGCCTGAACCTGCGTTCGATCCCGCAGCGCTGGGGCCCTTCCCTGGTCATCATCATCGGACTGGCCGGCGTCGTGGCCGTGTTCACCGCCCTGCTGGCGATGGCCCAGGGCTTCCAGGCCACGCTCAAGGACGCCGGGCGCACCGACAACGCCATCGTGCTGCGCGGTGGTTCCGGCGCCGAGCTCAACTCCGGCTTCGGCGGCGACAGCGCCGACCTGATCAAGCTCGGCCCCGGCATCCGCAAGGGCAAGGACGGACGGCCGCTGGCGGCCGGCGAGATCATCGTCATCACCGAGCTTTTCAAGAAGGGCGAGCAGGTCAACGGTTCGAACGTCACGATGCGCGGCGTCGAGCCGGCCTCGTTCGAACTGCGCCCGCAGCTTGAGATCACCCAGGGCCGCATGTTCGAACCCGGGCTGCGCGAGATCATCGTCGGCGCCGGCGTCGCGCGGCAGTTCGCCGGCGTCGAGCTGGGCGAGGTGCTGCGCATGCGCGGCTCGGACTGGACCGTGGTCGGCATCTTCGAGTCCGGCGACGCCAACGACAGTGAAATGTGGGCGGACCTGGGCACGGCGCAGTCGGCCTTCAACCGCGGCAACAGCGTCAGCGGCGTGCGCGTGGGCCTGGAGTCCCCGGAGTCGCTGGCGGTGCTCGAACAGGCGCTTACCGCCGACAAGCGCCTGACCGTGGAAGTGCTGCAGGAACAGGCCTATTACAGCGCCCAGACCGGCCAGTTCCGCGCCATGGTCAGCGTGCTGGCCGGCGTGGTGACCCTGATCATGGCCCTGGGCGCCATCTTCGCCGCGCTCAACACCATGTACGCGGCGGTGGCCACGCGCAGCCGCGAAATCGCCACCCTGCGCGCGATCGGCTTCGGTGGTTTCCCGGTGCTGGTGTCGGTGATGATCGAGGCCGTGGTGCTGTCCTTCCTGGGCGGACTGGCCGGCGCTTTCATCGCCTGGGCGCTGTTCGACAACCTGTCGGTGTCCACGCTGGGCCAGAGCTTCACCCAGGTGGTGTTCGCCTTCCAGGTCAGCCTGGGCCTGGTGATGGCCGGCCTGGTGATCGCAGTGGTGATCGGCTTCATCGGTGGCCTGCTGCCGGCGGTGCGGGCGGCCCGCCTGCCGGTGACCACGGCACTGCGCACGCAGTAGTCACCACACCGTTGCAGCCACGAACCGGCGCTTGGGCGGATAATCGCCGCCCAAGCCCGGAGGCCCCGTGACCCCCAACCCCACCGTTCCCGCCATCGACCGCAAGGGTCTTTCGGCCGCCATCGCTTCCTACGTGCTGTGGGGCGTGTTCCCGCTGTACTGGATCATGCTCAAGCATGTTCCGTCGATGCAGATCATGGCCCACCGCATCATCTGGTGCGCGGTGTTCGTGGTCGGTTACCTGGTGCTGCGCGAAGGCCGCCGCTGGCTGACCGACGCCCTGGCCCGCCCCGGCGTCGGCCGGCTGCTGGTGCTCTCGAGCCTGCTGATCAGCTTCAACTGGGGCGTATACATCTGGGCGGTGACCCACGGCCGCGTGGTCGAGGCCAGCCTGGGTTATTTCATCAACCCGCTGGTGAACGTGCTGATCGGCGTGCTGGTGCTGCGCGAACGGCTCAACCCGTCGCAATGGACGGCGGTTTCGATCGCGGCGGTGGGCGTGCTCTGGCTCGCCTTCCAGCACGGCGATCCTCCGTGGGTGGCTTTGACCCTGGCCTTCAGCTTCGCTTTCTACGGGCTGATCCGGAAGATCGCCCACGTCGATGCCATCCCCGGCCTGGCGATCGAAAGCCTGATCCTGCTGCTGCCGGCGCTGGCCTGGCTTGGCTGGGCGCAGTGGCAGGGCATTGCCGCATTCCTCGACGGTGATGTCCGCAGCGACGTGCTGCTGGTGGTCGGCGGCGCGCTGACCGCCCTGCCCCTGATCGGCTTCGCCTACGGCGCGCGGCGCATTCCCTATTCGCTGGTCGGCATCCTGCAGTACATCGCGCCGACCCTGCAGCTGCTGGCAGGCGTGCTGATCCTGGGCGAAGCCTTCAGCGCCACGCAGGCGGTGGGTTTTGCCTGCATCTGGCTGGCCCTGGCGATCTACGCCGCCGACGGCTGGCGCCGCGCGCGCCGCCAGCCGATCAAGGCCGCGCAGGAACACTGCGCCGAAGAGGTGCCCGCCGCCGACGGCGCCGCGCCGCCGAAGTAGGTTTGCGCCGCCCGTCGCCCCGGCGGCACACTGCCGGCATGACCACGCCCTCCCTCGAGCCGGCCGATGCCGCCGCCGCGCTTTACCGGCAGCAGGTGCTCGACCACGGGCGGCAGCCGCGGCAGGCCGGCCGGCTGGAAGGCCGGGCGCGCCGCGCGCTGGCCAGCAACACCCTCTGCGGTGACCGCGTCGCGATCAGCCTGCGGTTCGATTCGCAGGGGCGCATCAGCGAACTGCGCCATGACTCGCAGGCCTGCCTGCTCTGCCTGGCCTCGGCCTCGCTGATGGCCCGGCACGTGGCCGGGCTTGACGCCGCCGGCGTCGCGCGGCGCCACGAAACACTGCGCGCAAGCATCCAGGACGCATCCGCCACCGGAGTCGACGGCGACCTGGCCGCGCTGGCCGGCGTCGCGCCCTACCCTTCGCGCCACCGCTGCGTGCTGCTGCCCTGGGAAGCACTGCGCGACGCGCTTGAAGCCCCCGAAACGGAGCCGTCACCGTGATCGCCGGCGGCCTGCTGGCCGTACTGGAAGCCGCGCGCACATTTCGCGAACAGGGCCAGCCCTTCGCACTCGCGCTGGTCACCGACACCGAAGGTTCGACCTACCGCAAGGCCGGCGCCCTGGCCCTGGTGGCCGCCGACGGGCAACGCACCGGCACGCTTTCCGGCGGCTGCCTGGAGCCCGCGCTCGAGGCCCTGGCCGCGCGCGTCATCGCCAGCGGCGCGCCGGAAGCGGCGGTGTTCGACACCCGCGACGACGACGACCTGCTGTTCGGCTCGGGCTCGGGCTGCCGCGGCCGCATGCGGGTGCTGGCCTGGCCGGTTCCCGGCGCCGGGAACATCCTGCTTGACCGCTTGGAGCTCGCACATGCGGCGCGGCAGACGCTGGCGGTCCGGGTCGGCGTGGACGCCGCGAACCTGGGCGCACTTGCGTTCAATGGGGCGCATGCCGATCCGGGCGCGCTGCCCGTGCAGATAACACCGGTACCCCGGCTGCTGCTGCTCGGCGCCGGACCCGAAGCGCCGCCCCTGCTGCACCTGGCGCGGGTGATGGGCTGGCTGGCGGAGGTTGCCGACCACCGCACGGCCCTGCTGCGCGCCGATCGCCTGGCCGGCGCCTGCACCCTGCATGCGCTCCGCCCCGCGCAGGCGCTGGCCGGACTGGTGTCGCCGCCGGACGCAGCGCTGGTGATGACCCACGTCGCCAGCGCCGACCTCGAAGCCCTGCACGCCCTGGCAAACCTCGACGTGCCCTATGTCGGCCTGCTCGGCCCTCCGGCGCGACGGGACGAACTGCTCGCGCAGCTTCCGGCCGGTGCACAGGCGCAGCTGCAGCCCCGCCTGCATGCGCCCGCCGGCATGCCGCTCGGCGGGCATGGTCCGGAATCCATCGCGCTGGCGATTGCCGCCGACCTGCAGCGTTTTTTCCACGGGTCGCGATGACCGCTCCCCGCCACGCCCTGCTGGTGCTTGCCGCGGGGGCGTCGCGGCGCCTGGGCGAACCCAAGCAGCTGCTGCAGGTGGACGGTGAAAGCCTGGTGCACCGCGCCCTGCGTTTCGGCCTGGCCACCGATCCGGCGCAGGCCATGCTGGTGCTTGGCGCCGGCGCCGACCAAGTGCGCGCCGCGGTCGCCGACCTGCCGGTCACGCCGCTCGTATGCGAAAACTGGCAGGCCGGCCTGGGCGCCTCGCTGGCCATCGGCGTGAAGGCGCTGGGCGAGGACATCGCCGGCGCGCTGGTCGTGCTGTGCGACCAGCCCGCCCTCGACGGCGCACACCTGCAGGCCCTGGTCGCGGCCTGGCGCAAGGATCCCGCGCAGGCGGCCGCCAGTGCCTACGCCGGCGTGCTGGGCGTGCCGGCGCTGCTGCCACGCGCCTGGTTCGAAGAACTCGCCAGTGGCCGCGATGACCGCGGCGCACGCGAATTGCTGCGCCGGCATGCGCCGCAGGTGTCCGCCGTGCCTGCGCCTGGCCTGGCCCACGATCTGGACACGCCGGCGCAGCGTGAAGACTGGCGGGCCCGGTCTTCACTTGGACCGAAGGACCCGTCGGGGTAGGCTCGGACTTCAAACCCAGCCGCCGCGAGGGCCGCCATGAAGCTCACCGTCAACGGCGTCGAACACGACGTCGACGCCACGCCGGAAATGCCATTGCTCTGGGTCCTGCGAGACTTGGTCGGACTGACCGGCACCAAATACGGCTGCGGCCTTTCGCAGTGCGGCGCCTGCACCGTGCACCTGGACGGCAGCCCGGTGAAGTCCTGCGTGCTTCCCGTTTCGGCGGTCGCCGGAAGGAAGGTCACTACCATCGAAGGCCTTTCCGCAGACGGCAGCCACCCGGTGCAGAAAGCCTGGGCCGAGCTCGACGTCGTGCAGTGCGGCTACTGCCAGTCCGGGCAGATCATGGCCGCCGCCGCGCTGCTGCAGCAGGTGGGCCAGCCCACCGACCAGCAGATCGATGAAGCCATGGGCGGCAACCTCTGCCGCTGCGGCACCTACCCGCGCATCCGCGCCGCCGTCCACAAGGCCGCCGGGCAAAACAACGACGGAGGCCAGGCATGAACGCCGCCAACGATCCCTCCCGCCGCCGCTTCCTCAAGGCCGGCGCCCTGCTCGGTGGTGGCCTGGTGGTCGCCTTCGTGGTGCCGGGCGGCAAACGCCTGGCCTTCGCCCAGGAACCCGCGGCCAAGGCCGCGCTGCCGCCGCCCAACGCCTTCCTGCGCGTGGGCAGCGACGACAGCGTGACCGTGGTGCTGGCGCATTCGGAAATGGGCCAGGGCATCTGGACCACGCTGCCGATGCTGATCGCCGAAGAGCTCGACGCCGACTGGTCGCGCATCCGCGTTGAACACGCGCCGGCGGCGGCGGTTTATGCCAGCCCGGTGTTCGGCATGCAGGGCACCGGCGGGTCCACCACCACCTGGTCCGAATTCGACCGCTACCGCCAGGTCGGCGCGGCCGCGCGCGCGATGCTGGTGCAGGCGGCCGCCGCACGCTTCGGCGTTGCCGCCAGCGACTGCCGCACCGAAAACGGCGTGGTGATCTGCGGCGACCAGCGCGCCCGCTACGGCGAACTTGCCGATGCCGCCGGCCAGCTGCCCGTGCCGGAAGCCGTCACGCTCAAGGCGCCCGCCGACTGGCAGGTCATCGGCAAGGACACGCCGCGGCTCGATACGCCGGAAAAAACCACCGGCCGCGCCATGTTCGGCATGGACGTGCAGTTCGAGGGCCTGCTTACCGCGGTCGTGGCCCGCGCGCCGGTGTTCGGTGGCCAGGTGAAGTCCTTCGACCCGGCGCCCGCGCTGGCGGTGAAGGGCGTGCGCAAGGTCGTGCAGGTGCCTTCGGGCGTGGCCGTGGTGGCCGATCATTTCTGGGCGGCCAAACAGGGCCGGGATGCGCTTGAAGTGGAATGGGACCTGGGCCCGAACGCGGCGCTCGACAGCAAGGCGCTGCGCGAGCAGTTCCGTGGCCTGGCGCAAACCGACGGCGCCAGCGCCGCCAACGCCGGTGACGCCCGCGCCCGCGTGGCCGCGGCTTCGCGCAAGGTCGAGGCGGAATATTTCGTGCCCTACCTGGCGCATGCCGCCATGGAGCCACTCAACTGCACGGTGCGCATCGGCCCCGACAGCTGCGAGCTTTGGGTCGGCACCCAGTTCCAGACCGTCGAGCAGAACGCCGCCGCCGCGATCACCGGCCTCAAGCCCGAACAGGTGACGGTGCACACGCCCTTCCTGGGCGGCGCCTTCGGCCGACGCGCCACCGCCACCGCCGACGTGGTGTCGGAGGCCGTGCACGTGGCCAAGGCCGCGGGCGCGCCGGTGAAGACGGTCTGGACCCGCGAGGACGACACCCGCGGGGGTTATTACCGGCCGATGTTCCTCGAGCGCGCCGCGATCGCCCTGGGCGACGACGGCCTGCCGTCGGCCTGGGACCACACCCTGGTCGGCCAGTCGATCATGGCCGGCACGCCCTTCGAGGGCAGCATCAAGAACGGCGTCGACAATGCCTCGGTCGAGGGCGTCAGCGACTCGCCCTACATCAAGGACCTGGCGCACCACCGCGTCGAGCTGCATTCACCGCGCACCGGCATCCCGGTGCTTTGGTGGCGATCGGTGGGCCACAGCCAGAACGCCTTCGTGATGGAAAGCCTGGTCGATGAGCTGGCGCATGCCGCCGGCCGCGATCCGCTTGAATACCGGCGCACGCTGCTGGCAAAACACCCGCGCCACCTGGGCGTGCTCAACCTGGCCGCACAGAAGGCCGGCTGGGGCGAACCGCTGGCGAAGGGCCGCGCGCGCGGCATCGCCGTGCACGAGTCCTTCGGCAGTTACGTGGCCCAGGTCGCCGAAGTGTCGGTCGAATCCGGGCAGGTGCGCGTGCACCGCGTGGTCTGCGCCATCGACTGCGGCATCGCGGTCAATCCGCTGGCGATCCGCGCCCAGATGGACTCGGGCATCGCCTTCGGCCTGGGCGCGGCGCTGCACGGCCAGATCACCTTTGCCGACGGCCGCGTGCAGCAGTCGAACTACCACGACTACCCGTCGCTGCGCCTGCCGGAAATGCCGGTCGTGGAAACCCACATCGTCACCAGCAGCGAACGTGCCGGCGGCGTCGGCGAACCCGGCCTGCCACCCATCGCCCCGGCCGTCGCCAACGCGGTCTTCGCCCTCACCGGCAAACGCCTGCGCGAACTCCCCCTGCGCCTGGACGCCTGAGGCCGGGCCTCAGGCGACACGCGCCTTGGAGAAGGTGATCAGGATGACGCCGGCGAGGATGACGACCATGGCGCCGATGGCGTGCACGCTGAAACGTTCGCCCAGCAGCAGCGCGCCCAGCAGCACCGCGATCGGCGGATTGACGTAGGCATAGCTGGTCGCCAGCGCCGGGCGCACGTGGTGCAGCAGCCAGACGTAGGCACTGAAGCCGATGATCGAACCGAACGCCGCCAGGTAGCCCACTGCCAGGGTCGCGCGAAGCGGCGGCACTTCGCTCATGCGCTCGCCCAGCCCCAGGCCCAGCAGGCCCATCGCGACGCCGCCGCACAGCATCTGCGCGGCCGTGCTCATGAACGGCGCCGGCAGGTCGCGGACGCGGCTCCATACCGAACCCCAGGCCCAGGCGATGGGCGCCAGGATCAGCGCCGCCATGCCCGGCAGGCTGCCGCGCAGCTGGCTGCCCGCGTTGAGCCAGATGACGCCGATGAAGCCGATCGCCAGCCCCAGCCATTCGCCGCGGCTGGGGTGCTGTTTGCGCAGCACGCCGAACAGCGCCGCCCACAGCGGCATCGACGCCACGGCGATCGCGGCCAGGCCCGAGGACACCGACTGTTCGGCGAAGTTAACCATGCCGTTGCCCAGCAGCATCATGAACAGGCCCATGACCGCGGCGTTGCGCCACTGCGCGCGGGTCGGCGCGGCATGTCCGCGCCAGCGCAGGAAGGCGTAGAACACCAGGCTGGCGGCGATGAAACGAATGCTGCCCATCAGGAAGGGCGGATAACCTTCCAGGCCGACGCGGATGGCCAGGTAGGTCGAGCCCCAGACCAGGTAAACCGAGGCAAGCGCCAGCGCGACCGCCAGGGCGGACGGGGGCGCGGCGGGCGGATTTTTCATGCCTGTTTGCGTCTCGCGGAAGGGTGTTGGCGGGTTTCGGCGTCGAGCAGGGCCTGCTTGCGCGGCAGGCCCCAGCGGTAACCGCCCAGGCTGCCGTCGCCGCGGATGATGCGGTGGCAGGGCACCAGCACCGCCACCCGGTTGCTGGCGCAGGCACGCGCCACGGCGCGGGCGGCGCGCGGCATGCCGAGGGAAGCGGCCAGCTCGGCATAACTGCGGGTTTCGCCGGCGGGGATGCGCATCAGCGCTTCCCAGACGCGCTGCTGGAAGGCGGTGCCCACCAGTTCCACCGGCACGCTGCCCTGGGCCTGCGCCAGCGCATCGGCGACGGCGCGCACGCGCGGCGCCAGGAAATCGTCGCGGCCCGCGTCCACGCGCTGCAGCGTGGCGCGCGGGAACTCGGCCTGCAGGTCGGCGGCCAGGGCCTGCGCATCGTCACCCAGCAGCACGGCGCAGACGCCGCGTTCGGTCACCGCCACCAGGGCCTGGCCCAGGGCGGTGTCCACCAGCGACCAGCGGATTTCCAGGCCGTCGCCGCCGCGGCGGTAGGCCTGCGGCGCCATGCCCAGGCGGGCGGCGCCGTTTTCATATACCCGGCTGGGTGACCCGTAACCGGCGTCGTAAAGCGCCCGGGTGACGTCGTGGCCGGCGCGCAGGCCCTGCTTGAGTCCGGCCAGGCGGCGCTGGGCCCGGTACTGCGCGGGGCTGATGCCGAACTGCTGGCGGAAGCGGCGCTGCAGGTAGGTGGCGCTGAGGCCGACGGCCCTGGCCAGTTCGGCCAGGCCCAGGTCGGCGTCGTCGAGCAGGCGCCGGGCCTGGTCGAGGCGGGGGTCGGCGGCGGGGGCGTGTTTGTCCATGCCGGCGAGGTTAGCCGGCGCCCGGGGGGCCGGCTATCCGGTTCTTGCGCCCGGGCTCACTCCGCCCAGATGGTGGGCTGGCGGGTGATCGGCAGCACCTGGGCGGTGAGCTGGCCGTCGGCCGACAGCAGGTCGAGCGCGTCGGCCAGGATCGCGGCCGATTCACGCAGCAGTGGGTCGGGGCCGTTCTTGGCCGCTTCTTCTTCGGCCGCCTGATCGATGACGCTGCGCTCGTTGTAGGCCAGGCCGTCGTCCACCAGGGCGGCGTCCTCGTCCACTTCCTGGCCGGCGGCGATGCGCTCGGCCCGGCGTTGCTTGCGCTCGGCCTCGAGGCGGTCGCGTTCGGCGCGGCGCACGTCTTCGTTGAGCGATACCTGCTTCTTGTCGCGCTCGCTGCGGAAACGGGCGACGTCTTCGGACCACCACTTGAATTCGCGGTCCTTGGCGACGCGCGCCTCGTGGTTGGCCACCAGCTGCGGGGTCAGCATGGCCAGGTTGCCGACGTTGCCGTGCGGAGCCATGGCGATGCGGGTCGCCGGCAGGGCGTTGTCGTAGGTGCTTTCGCCGTATTCGCTGGCGTCGAGGCTGACCGGGAACTGCAGGTCGGGCACCACGCCGGCGTGCTGGGTGGTGCCGCCGTCGACGCGGAAGAACTGCGCCACGGTCAGCTTCACCTGGCCGAATTTGACGTCGTCCTTGCGCGGGAAACGATCGAGGTCGATCAGGCTCTGCACCGTGCCCTTGCCGAAGGTCGGCTCGCCGATGATCAGGCCGCGGCCGTAATCCTGGATGGCGGCGGCGAAGATTTCCGAA
>NZ_CAXBJS010000079.1:0-11947 GCF_963976025.1 uncultured Arenimonas sp. | reverse complement strand
CCAGGGCACGGGCGATCTCGACCCGGCGGCGTTCGCCGCCCGACAGGCTGGCGCCCAGCTGTTCGGCGACGTGGCCGACCTGCAGTTCTTCCATCAGCGCGGCCAGTTCGTTGGCGCGGCCGGTGGCGTCGAGGTCCTTGCGCAGTTCAAGCACCGCGTGGATGTTGTCGGCGACGCTGAGCTTGCGGAACACCGAGGCTTCCTGGGGCAGGTAGCCCAGGCCCAGGCGGGCGCGTTCGTGCATGGGCAGGCTGGTGATGTCCCGGCCGTCGAGCGTGATGCGGCCGGCGTCGGGGCCGACCAGGCCCACGACCATGTAAAAGCAGGTGGTCTTGCCGGCGCCGTTGGGGCCGAGCAGGCCGACGACTTCGCCGGGGCGCACTTCCATCGCGAAGTCGTGCACCACCTGGCGCGAGCGGTAGCGCTTGGCCAGGCCGGTTGCGGTGAGCATCAGTCGGCCGCGGCGTTCTTGGGCAGGATGCGCATGGACACGCGGGCGCCGTCGCCGCCGCCGTCGATGCGGCCGGTGTTGATGTCGTACTTCACCGTTTCGCCGCGCAGGTTGCCGCGCGGCTGGGTGATGACGACGTTGCCGGTGAGCATCATCGATTCGTCGGCCAGCAGGTAGACGACGCGGTTGGCCTGGGCGTCCATCGGTTCGCCGGCGTCGGACACCTGGCGCAGGCGCGCCGGGCTGCCGGTAAGCACGATGCGGTTGATGTCGCCGGCGGCGCGGTGCACTTCGGCGCGGGCGGCGTCGACTTCCAGCGTGCCCTGGCGGATGCGCACATTGCCTTCAAGCGTGGACACGCTGTCGTCGCCGAGCTGGGCGTCGGTGCGGTCGGCGCTGATGTCCATGGGCTGGTTGCGGTCGCCCGACTTGGCCAGCGCCGGCGCGGCGACCAGCACGGTGGCGAGGATCAGCAGCTTGCTGGCGTGGCGCATAGGGTTCCTTTGGTGTCGTTGAGCAGCTGGAAACGCTTGGCGGCCAGGTCCACCCGCAGGCCGGTGCCGGCAAAGAAGGACTCGCCCTGGGTGATGTTAACCCGGTCGTCCGTGCTGGCGCGCTGGTCGCCCGGGAAAACCGCCAGCGTGCCGGTATTGAAGCGCGTGCGCAGGCCCGACTCGCTGGCCGGGCCGACCAGGCTGACGCCACCGCGCAGCTGCACCTCTTCGGCCTTGGGGCTGACCCAGGCGGTGTCCGAACGCGCCTGCCAGGCCCCCGTTTCGCCCGGGAAGGTGAAACGCGGCAGGCGGATGTCCAGGCTCTTGCCGTTCGGGTCGCGTTCCAGGTACGGCGACACCACGGTGAAGGCTTCGGCGCCCGCGTCGTCGAGCGCGGTGAGCTCGAAGTCGCGCAGCACGTAGTCCGAACGCTGCGCCGGCTCGGGCGGCGGCACCTGGCTGCGCTGCCACTGCCACACGGCGTAGCTGCCCAGGCCGATGGCCGTCAGCAGGAGCAGCGTGTTGAGGAAATTGCGGTTCATGCCGCGCCGAATTGCTCCAGCACGGCGGCGCGCAGGCCCTTGGCGTCCAGGATCAGGTCGCACAGTTCACGCACGGCGCCCTCGCCGCCGCGCAGGCGCGACTGCCAGTGCACGCGTTCGGCGACCCAGGGGTGGGCATTGGCCGGCGCCGCGGCCAGGCCGACCTGCAGCAGGGCCGGCAGGTCGGGCAGGTCGTCGCCCATGTGGGTGGCTTCTTCCGGCGAAAGCTCCAGCGTTTCGCACAGCTGCAGCAGCACGGCGCCCTTGTCCTTCACGCCGGTGTAAACGTGCTGCAGGCCCAGGTCGCGGGCGCGCGCCTGGATGGCGGCGTTGCGGCGGGCGGTGATGATGGCGACGGCGACGCCGTTTTCCTCGAGCAGCTTCATGCCCAGGCCGTCGAGCACGTGGAAGGCCTTGGACTCGCGGCCTTCGCCGTCGTATTCCAGGCGGCCGTCGGTGAGCGTGCCGTCGACGTCGAAGCAGGCCAGGCGGATGCGGCCGGCGCGGTCGCGGATATCGGATTCGGAAAGGGTCATCAAAGGATCACACCACGCGTGCGCGCAACAGGTCATGAATATTCAGGGCACCGATCACCCGGCGCTGCTCGTCCAGCACCACCAGGGCGTTGATCTTGTACTCCTCCATCAGGTGCGCCGCTTCCACCGCCAGCGCGTCGGCGCCGATGGACTTGGGCGAGCGGCCCATCAGCTGGCTGACCGGCGTGGCCTTGAGGTCGGTGTCCTCGTCGTCCAGGCAGCGGCGCAGGTCGCCGTCGGTGAACACGCCCTGCAGCACGCCGCCGGCATCGACCACGGCGGTCATGCCCAGGCGCGTGCGGGTCATTTCCAGAAGGGCTTCGGTGGCGCTGGCGTCGATGCCCACCTTCGGTACGTCGTCGCCGGAATGCATGATGTCGCGGATGCGCAGCAGCAGGCGCCGGCCCAGCGCGCCGGCCGGGTGCGAACGGGCGAAGTCTTCTTCGGTGAAACCGCGGGCTTCGAGCAGGGCCACTGCCAGCGCGTCGCCCAGGGCCAGGGCGGCGGTGGTGGACGAGGTCGGCGCCAGGCCCAGCGGGCAGGCTTCGGCCGGCACGCTGGCGTCCAGGTGCACCTCGGCCAGGCGGGCCAGGCTGGAGCCGGGGCGGCCGGTCATGGAAATAAGCACGTTGCCCTGGCGCTTGAGCGAGGGAACGATGGACAGGATTTCGTCGCTTTCGCCGGAGTTCGACAGCGCCAGCACCACGTCGGCGTCGGTCACCATGCCCAGGTCGCCATGGCTGGCTTCGCCCGGGTGCATGAAGAAGGCCGGGGTGCCGGTGGAAGCCAGCGTGGCGGCGATCTTGGTGGCGATGTGGCCGGACTTGCCCATGCCGGTGCAGACCACCCGGCCGGTGCAGGCCAGCATGTGCCGGCAGGCGGCGGCGAAGTCGGCGCCAAGGCGGCCTTTCACGGCTTCCAGGGCCTGCGCCTCGATGTCGATGACGGCGCGGCCGCTGGCGATCAGGGCCTCGTCGGTGACTGCCAGGGCGGCTGGGGGGGCATTCATGGGCGGGCGCAGGGAGTATGATGCGGGGCCGCATTGTAAGGCCTGCGCGCCCGTCGCGCCCCGCTCGCCCATGAATCCCCAAATCATCCAGGAACTCATCGAAACCGGCCTGCCCGGCGCCCGCGCCCAGGTGCGCGGCGACGACGGGGTGCATTTCGAGGCCACCGTGGTCAGCGACGCCTTCGCCGGCAAGCTGCCGCTGGCCCGCCACCGCATGGTCTATGCCACGCTGGGCGAGAAGATGGGCGGCGAAATCCACGCCCTGGCCCTGCGCACCCTGACACCCGAAGAAGCCGACAAGGCCGCCCAGGCCTGAGACCCCAGACAACATGGCAAAGATCGTAATCACCGGCGGTGAGCCGCTAAACGGCGACGTGCAGATTTCCGGCGCCAAGAACGCCGTACTGCCCATCCTGGCCGCCACGCTGCTGGCCGACGGCCCGATTTCGATCGGCAACGTGCCGCACCTGCACGACGTCACCACCACCATGGAACTGCTGGGCGCGATGGGCGTGCAGCTGATGGTGGACGAAAAGCTCACCATCACCGCCGACCCGCGCTTCATCACCTCTACCGTGGCGCCCTACGAGCTGGTGAAGACCATGCGCGCCTCGATCCTGGTGCTGGGCCCGCTGCTGGCCCGCTTCGGCCACGCCGAAGTGTCGCTGCCCGGCGGCTGCGCCATCGGTTCGCGCCCGGTCGAGCAGCACATCCGCGGCCTGCAGGCGCTGGGCGCCGAGGTCACGGTCGAGAACGGTTTCATCAAGGCCCGCGCCGAACGCCTGCGCGGCGGCCGCTACGTGTTCGACATGATCACCGTCACCGGCACCGAAAACGTGCTGATGGCCGCTGCCCTGGCCAAGGGCACCACCGTGCTGGAGAACTGCGCGATGGAGCCGGAGGTGCTGGACCTGGCCAACTGCCTTATCGCCATGGGCGCCGACATCGAAGGCGCGGGCACCAACCGCATCGTGGTGCGCGGCGTCGACCGCCTCAACGGCATCCACTACGACGTGCTGCCCGACCGCATCGAAGCCGGCACTTTCCTGGTGGCCGGCGCCATGACCGGCGGCCGCGTCACCGCCCGCCGCACCCGCGCCGACACCATGGATGCGGTGCTCGTGAAGCTCGAGGAAGCCGGCGCCCACCTCACGGTCACCGCCGATTCGATCACCGTGGACATGCGCGGTAACCGGCCCAAGTCGGTGAACCTGACCACGGCGCCGTACCCGGCCTTCCCGACCGACATGCAGGCGCAGTTCGCGGCCCTGAACACCATCGCCGACGGCGTGGGCGTGATCACGGAAACGATCTTCGAAAACCGCTTCATGCACCTCAACGAGCTGCAGCGCCTGGGCGCCGACATTCGCATCGAGGGCAACACCGCCATCATCCGCGGCGTCGCCCAGATGACCGGCGCACCGATGATGGCCACCGACCTGCGCGCCTCGGCGTCGCTGGTGCTGGCCGGCCTGGTCGCCAAGGGCGAAACCGTGGTCGACCGCATCTACCACATCGACCGCGGCTACGAGAACATCGAAGAAAAGCTCGGCACCCTCGGCGCCAAGATCCGCCGCCTGCCGAGCTGAAGAAAAACCGGGCTTCAGGCGGCGGCGCGAGCCAGGGGCTTGATCGTGGCGATGTCCTTGCCCGCATTGTCCTTTGCGCACTGCAGGTCGTAATTCGCCTGCAGGTTCATCCAGAACTGGTGCGAAGTGTCGAACAGCCGGGCCAGCCGCAGCGCGGTATCGGCAGTGATGCCCCGACGTTCGCGCACGATATCGTTTACCCGGCTGGGCGTGACGCAGATCGCCCGGGCCACGGCATTGCTGGAAAGTCCCAAGGGGACCATGAACTCCTCGCGAAGGATCTCGCCGGGGTGTACGGGGGGAAGCTTCCTGGTCATGGCTGTCACCTCAGTGGTAGTCGACGATCTCGACGCTCGCCGGGCCCTCGTCGGTCCAAACAAAACAAATATTGAATGGCCATGCGGTCGTATCGTATACCGATAAACGGTATAGAGCAAGACCCCGGTTTTGCCTCAGCGGATCGCGGTGATCCGCAGGTCCAGGGTTTCGCCGTCGGATTCGTATTGCTTGATGCGCAGCGGCAGCCAGCCGTGGTTGCGGGCGAACCAGAGTTTGGTGATGCGGCCGTTGCTGGCGCTGCGCTGGCGTTCCACGCGCAGGGCGCGTTCGGTGCCGATGGCCGTGCGCAGGCGCACCGCGGCGGCAACTTCGTAGGACTGGGTTTCGACGGCGCGGCGTTCGGCCACCTTGAAGTGCATCGTGCCGCGTTCGCCGCCCGCCAGGGCGACCATGATCGCGGCCGTGGTGCCGTGCGGGTCGAGCACGCCGTCCGGGGCCGCATACGTGGCCGACTGGTCCTTCCAGCGGCTGCTTACCTGGCGGCGGGCGCGATCGAGCGTGAGCTGCTCTTCGCGGTTCTTCCAGCCGGCGGTTTGATTCATGCGGTAGTCCACCAGTTCCAGGCCGGCACCGGTCCAGCGCATGCGCGAGCGTTCCTCGCGCTCGACGCCGGCCAGCGCGGCCAGGCCTTCCGTGCCCTTGCTGCGGGTCACCAGTTCGAACGTGCCGTCGGCGAGGTGCTGAAGCGAGACCTGGCCGGTGCCGATGCGCTGGTCGTTGCGGCGCACTTCGTAGTCGGCGCTGAAGGGTTTGGGCGGCGATGCGGCGCCGGCCAGCAGCGGCAGGGCCAGCGCGCAGGCGGCGAACGCGCCGCGCAGGAACTTACGCATGCGCGGTCTCCCGCTGCAGCTGGTCGCGGTTGTCCAGCCGCAGCGGCTGGTCGAGCGCCTGGCCGTCGAACAACCAGCGGCCGCCGGCCAGCCGGGCGCGACCGCCGGCAATCGCGGTCGTGCAGGCCACCAGCAGCGCGTGTTCGCGCGGCGACAGGCGTTCGGCCAGGGATTCGGGCGTATCACCGGTGCCCACGTCCAGGCGCACCTGCGCCAGCACCGGGCCGGCGTCCAACGCCGGGATGACCGCGTGCACGCTGGCGCCGTGCTCGGTTTCCCCGGCGGCCAGCACGCGGGCGTGGGTGTCCAGACCCGGGTGGCGGGGCAGCAGGGAAGGGTGCAGGTTGATCATTCGGTCCTCGAATCGGCGCACGGTGGCATCGGAGATGATGCGCAAGTAACCGGCACAGACGATGAGGTCGGGCTGAACATCGGCCACGGCGCTGAACAGCGCTTCATCGTGGGCGGCGCGATCGGCGTAGTCGCGCGGTTTCAGCGCAACGGTGTGCAGGCCGTGGTCGCGGGCGATGGCGATGGCGCCGCACTTGGGTTTGTCGGAAAACACGCCGACGATGCGGGCCGGCAGTTGGCCGGCGTCGATGGCGCGCAGCAGCGCCTGCAGGTTGCTGCCGCGCCCCGAGGCCAGTACCGCGATCCGGAATCCGGGCATCTTCAGCCGATGCGCACGCGCTCGGCGCCGGCCTTCACCACCTGGCCGATGGCGCGGTGCGCCAGGCCCAGGCGCTGCAGGTCGGCCGACACCGCGGCCACGTCGCCCGGGGCCAGCACCAGCACGAAGCCGACGCCGCAGTTGAAGGTGCGCCACATTTCCTCGCGCGCCACCGCGCCTTCGCGCTGCAGCCAGTCGAACACCGGCGGCAGCTGAATCGCCGAGGCTTCGATGTCCAGGCCCAGACCGTCGGGGATGACGCGGATGATGTTTTCGGTGAGGCCGCCGCCGGTGATGTGGGCCATGGCGTGCAGTTCGTGCTTGCCCAGCAGTTCCAGCACCGGCTTCACGTACAGGGTGGTCGGCGCCATCAGCGCGTCCATCAGCTTGACGCCGCCAACGTCGAGGTCGGCCGGGCGGCCGGCGCGGTCGTAGATGCGGCGCACCAGCGAATAGCCGTTCGAATGCGGGCCGGACGAGGCGATGCCCAGCAGCACGTCGCCTTCGCGCACCTTGGCGCCGTCGAGCAGCTGCGATTTTTCCACCGCGCCGACGGTGAAGCCGGCCAGGTCGTATTCGCCCGGGCCGTACATGTCGGGCATTTCCGCGGTTTCGCCGCCGATCAGGGCGCAGCCGGCGAGTTCGCAGCCCTTGGCGATGCCGGAAACCACGGCGACGGTGGTGTCGACGTCGAGCTTGCCGGTGGCGAAATAGTCCAGGAAGAACAGCGGCTCGGCGCCCTGCACCAGCACGTCGTTCACGCACATGCCGACCAGGTCGATGCCGATGGTGTCGTGGCGGCCCAGCTGCTGGGCCAGCTTGAGCTTGGTGCCCACGCCGTCGGTGCCCGAGACCAGCACCGGCTCGCGGTACTTGCCAGCCAGGTCGAACAGCGCGCCGAAGCCGCCCAGGCCGCCCATCACTTCCGGCCGGAAGGTGCGCTTGACCAGCGGCTTGATGCGCTCGACGAGTTCATTGCCGGCGTCGATATCAACACCCGCGTCGCGGTAGGTGAGGGGAGTGGGCGTGGTCACGGCAGGTCCGGCGCTGGGAAAGACCCGCATTCTACCAGCCGCCAAAAACCGGGGTCAGAGTCGAATTTAGGAAATTCGACTCTGACCCCGGTTTTGGGGCGTTGGACGCGCCGACGGCTATCCGGCACCATTCCAGCCTGCCCCGCACGCCCCCGAGTCCATGCGCCCACGCTCCCACGCCCGTTTGTTCGCCGCCCTGCTGGTCCTGGCGACCGTGCCGTTCGCCACCGCGCAGGCCCAGGCGCCCGAGGTGCCGCTGCCTGAAGAAGCCGCCGCCGACCTGCTGGCCGACACCCCGGCCCCGCGCGACATGGCCCTGTACACCGGCGAAAGCGAACTGATTGGCCAGTCCGCCGGCGAACGCCGCGCCGCCACCGCCCGGGCCCTGGCCCAGGTGCTGGTGAAGCTGACCGGCGAACCGCTGGCCAGCGCCAACCCGGTGGTGCGCCGCGCCCTGCCCAATGCCGCCAGCTTCGTCCTGGAAGAGCGCAGCTCCGAAAGCGTGTCCGACCAGCAGGGCAATACCGCCATCGGCGGCGCCCCGATCTACAAAACCACGCTGCAGGTGCAGTTCGACCCCAACCGGGTGGACGCGCTGATCGTCGGCGCCGGCCTGCCGTACTGGGGTCCGGACCGGCCCAGCCCGATCCTGTGGCTGGCCATCGATGACGGCCGCGGCGCCCGGCTGGTGAACGCCAGCCAGATCAACGTGGTCAAGCCGCTGGCGACCCGCGGCACCGAACGCGGCCTCAGCTTCGGCCTGCCCGCCGGCAGCGCGGTCGAACAGGCCGCCGTGGACACCATCTGGGCCCGCAATCCCGGCCCGATGGCGGCCCTGACCGAACGTTACGGCCACCAGACCCAGCTGCTGGGCCGCCTGTTCCGCGAAGGGCAGGGCTGGACCGCCGACTGGGTGCTGACCCACGGCGACAGCGAGCTTTCCCGCTGGTCGTTCTCCGACCCCAGCGCCCAGCGCGCCCTGGCCTCGGGCGCCGACGGTGCCGCCGACGCCATTGCCCGCCGCGACGCCACCCGCGCCGACGTCGGTGAGCCGGCCGTGCAGCACGTGCTGATCACCGGCTTGCGCATGGCCGAGGACTTCACCCGCGCCATGGGCTACCTGCAGACCCTGCCGGTGGTGCGTGAACTGGAAGTCGAAGAAGCCACGCCCGACAGCCTGCGCCTGCGCCTGGACCTGGCGGTGGGCGTGCCGGCCTTCGAAAGTTTCCTGGCCGCCGGCGACGTGCTCGAAGCCGAAGGCCCGGCCTACGTGGCCACGCCCGGCAGGGTACCGCCGGCTGAACCGGCCGTGGCCCGCTACCGCCTGCGCCCATGAACCTTCGGCACCTGCCCAACGCCATCACCAGCCTGCGCCTGGCGATGGCGCCGGTGCTGCTGTGGCTGCTGTGGGCAGGCTATTACCCTGAAGCCCTGTGGCTGGCCGTGGTCGCCGGCGCCAGCGACGCCGTGGACGGCCTCCTGGCCAAACGTTTCGGCTGGCAAAGCCGCCTGGGCAGCCTGCTCGACCCGGTGGCCGACAAGGCCCTGCTGGGCTGCGCCTTCGTCGGCCTGTGGCTGGCCGGGGCCCTGCCGACCTGGCTGGTGGCCCTGGTGGTGGCGCGCGACCTGGTGATCCTGGGCGGCGCCATGGTCTGGTGGCGCCTGGCCGGCCCCTACGACGGCGAACCCAGCTGGCTGGGCAAGGTCACCACCGTGGCGCAGATCGCCCTGGTGCTGGTCTGCCTGTTCGACCGCGCCGGCTGGGCGGTGCCGCTGAACCGGCTGATGGACATCACCCTGGGCGTGGCTTTTCTTACCTTCGTCAGTGGCGTGGACTATGTTGTCCGCTATGGTGTGAAGGCCTGGCAGCACCGAGGGAAACCCGCCGCATGAACACCCGTCCGATGTCCAACCCCTTCAGTGACCGTCGCCCCTGGCAGTGGCTGGCGGTACTGGTGTTCCTGGGCGTGCTGATCTGGCTGCTGGGCCCGGTGCTTACCCCCTTCGTCATCTCCGCGCTGCTGGCGTGGCTGGGTGGCCCGCTGGTGCGCAAGATCGAAAGCACCGGCCGGTCGCGCACCGCCGCGGTGCTGCTGGTGTTCACCCTGATGTCGCTGGGGCTGATCCTGGGCGTGCTTTTGCTTATCCCGCTGATCGAAAGCCAGGTGTCGAAGTTCATCGACTGGTTGCCGCGCTTTGGCCAGTGGCTTACCGGCACCGCCGTGCCCTGGGCCGAGGACCGCTTCAAGATAGACCTCGCCGGCTACGTGGATCCGAGCCAGCTGATCGAGTTGTTCAAGCAGCACTGGAAGCAGGCCGGCGGCATCGCCGCTTCGATGATGGGTGAAATCTCGAAGTCGGGCATGGCCCTGGTGAACCTGCTGGTGAACCTGGCGCTTATCCCGGTGGTGACCTTCTTCTTCATGCGCGACGGGCCGGAAATGATGGCCAGGGCGCGCGAGCTGCTGCCGCGCCCGATCGAACCCACGGTGGTCAAGCTGGCGCACGAATCCGACCAGATGCTTGGCGGCTTCATCCGCGGCCAGCTGACGGTGATGATCGCCCTGGGCGTCATCTACGGCGTGGGCCTGACGGCCGTGGGCGTCGACCTTGGCATCCTGATCGGCCTGGTGGCCGGCCTGGTGGCCTTCGTGCCCTACCTGGGCGCCATCGTTGGCCTGGGCGCGGCGGTCATCGCCACCCTGGTGCAGCACGGCGACTTGCTGCACCTGGCGCTGGTGCTGGGCGTGTTCGGCCTGGGCCAGCTGCTGGAAAGCTTCTGGCTGACGCCGTGGCTGGTGGGCGACAAGATCGGCCTGCACCCGGTGGCGGTCATCTTCGCGGTGATGGCCGGTGGCCAGCTGTTCGGTTTCCTGGGCGTGCTGCTGGCGCTGCCGATCGCGGCGGTGGCGGTGGTGCTGGGCCGCTACGTCTACGCGCAGTACACGCAAAGCGAGCTCTACGGCGCCGACGACGAGTCGGGTGTCATCGTCGCTGGCCGGGACCCCGTGGGAGGGACTTCAGTCCCGAACGAGACCGGGACTGAAGTCCCTCCCTCGAAAGAACCATGAACACCCCGCAATTGCCGCTGGGCCTGCGCGCGCCGCCGGACCAGCGCCTGGACGCTTTCCTGGGCAACCCCGCCGCGCGCGCCGCGATGCACGCCGCCGCCACGGGGGCGTCGTTTGAATGGCTGTACCTGGCCGGCCCCGCCGGCAGCGGCAAGAGCCACCTGCTGCTGGCCGCCTGCGCCGAAGCCGTGGCCGCCGGCCGCCGCGCCGCCTACCTGCCGATGACCGCCTTCGCCGGCCGTTTGGCCGCCGGCCTGGCCCAGCAGGAAAACGCCGACCTGCTGTGCCTGGACGGGCTGGAGGCGATCGCCGGCAACGCCGAAGACGAAGAAGCGCTGTTCCACTTCCACAACCGCGCCCGTGCCGACGCCGGCGCGGTGATCTACGCCGCCCGCGGCAACCCCACCGACATCGGCCTGATGCTGCGCGACCTGCAAACCCGCCTGGGCCAGTGCGCGCGCATCAATCTCGACCCACTGGACGAAGCCGGCCGCCGCGACCTGCTGCGCCAGCGCGCCGCCCGCCGCGGCCTGGAACTCGACGACGCCGTGCTCGACTATCTGCTGCGCCGCGTCGACCGCGACCTCGCCAGCCTCACCCGCCTGCTGGACCAACTCGACCGCGCCAGCCTCGCCGCCCAGCGCCGCATCACCATCCCCTTCCTCCGCCAGCAATTGGGGACAAGTCCCGACTCCCCGTTGTAGGAGCGCCTTCAGGCGCGAATCTCTTCTTTGCCAAAGGCAAAGCCAGATCGAGATCAAAAGATTCGCGCCTGAAGGCGCTCCTACAAGGGGTTGTCGTCGGTTAGCCAGGCGGCGTCCCAATACGGGTAATCGCCGATCCGGCCAACCAGTCCCGCGCGCAGCGGGTTGGCCACCAGATACCGCGCTGCTTTTCGCAGGCCTGCTTCACTGCGCACCGCCCGGTCATAAAAGCCCCGCGCCCAAAGCGCGCCAGATCTGCCTGCGTCCCGGTTGAACGTCGCCGCGGTCACGCCCTTGGCATGTCCGATCGCCTTCGCGAGGTTGCCCTGGGGCTCAAGCACCAATAATCCGTGCCAGTGATCCGGCATTAGCACCCAAGCCAGGAGTCGGGAACCGGGCCAATTCTCAGGCTTGGAAACCAGTCGGGACATGACGCTCGCAGAAGCCCAGTCGGCGAAAATCCGTTCCCGGCCGTGGGTCGTAAAGGTCAGGAAATAACCCTGGCCGGACAAGGACCGACGGCCAACCCGCAGCGACTTTTGTCCCGGCGAATCCAGTACATACGGCATGCCCCAGCCTGGCCGGCAGCCCGCCGCCCCACCATCAGCAATCCCTCACACCCGCTGTAGGAGCGCCTTCAGGCGCGAATCCCTTCTTTGCCAAAGGCAAAGTCAAAAG
>NZ_CAXBJS010000078.1:0-12164 GCF_963976025.1 uncultured Arenimonas sp. | reverse complement strand
GACGCCGAGGCGCGGTTGACCAGCACGGCCAGCGGGCCGTCCCAGGCCACGCCGGTTTCATCGTCGGCTTCGACGCTGACGCGGCCGCCGGTTTCGCGCACCTGCACCACCGGGCCGGTATCGATGAACAGGCCGGTCAGTTCCACTGCTTCGAGCAGGGAGCCACCGCCGTTGTCGCGCAGGTCGATGATCACGCCGTCCACCTGTTCGGCGCGCAGCTCGCGCAGCAGGCGCGCGACGTCGGCGGTGGCCGAACGCGCGTCCTTGTCGCCGCGGCGGCGGGCGTCGAAATCAAGATAGAAGGTGGGCAGCTCGACCACGCCGATGCGGCGATCGTCTACCTCGATGATGCGCTTCTGCGCGGCCTGCTGTTCAAGCTTGACCTTGTCGCGCTCGATCACCACCAGCTCGGGCTTGGCATCCACGCCGGATTCGGCCGGCAGGATGTCCAGGCGCACCTTGGTGCCCTTCTTGCCGCGGATCAGCGCGACGGTGTCGTCGATGCGCCAGCCGACCACGTCGGTCATCGCACCGGTGTCGCCCTGGCCGACCGCGATCACGCGGTCGCCGACGTTGATCTTGCCGGAGTTCGCGGCCGGGCCGCCCGGCACGATGGTGCGCACGACCACGAATTCGTCCTGGCGCTGCAGCACGGCGCCGATGCCTTCGAGCGAAAGGCGCATCTGCATGTTGAAGTTTTCGGCGCTGCGCGGCGACATGTAGCTGGTGTGCGGGTCGATCGAACCGGCATAGGCATTCATGAAGGTTTCGAAAGCGTCGTCCTCGCGCAGCTCGCCGACGCGCTCGGCCATGCCGGCGTAACGCTTGTCGAGCGTCTTGCGGATTTCGTCCTGGCTGCGGCCGGCCAGCTTCAGGCGCAGGGCGTCGTTCTTGACGTACTTGCGCCAGGCGTCGTCGAGCTCGCTGCCGCTGGCCGCCCACTGCGCGTCCTCACGGTCGTAGAGCCAGGATTCTTCCTTCGAGAAGTCGAAGGGCTGCTTGAGCAGCGAACGCGCATAGGCCACGCGGTCGGCGACCCGGCGCTGGTAGGTGGCGAAGATGTCGAAAGCCGGCGCCAGCTGCTGCGACTTGATCGCGTCGTCGTGCTGCAGGCGCTGGGCATCGAACCGGGCGATGTCGGCGCGGGTGAAGAACAGCTTCTGGCCGTCCAGGGAATCGAGGTAACGGCGGTGGATCTCGGCCGAAAGTTCGTCGTTGAGCGGCTTGGACCGGTAGACGTAGCGGCTGTCGGACAGGATGCCGTAGACCATGCGCGCCGCCGCCGCCTGTTCAGCCGTCGGCGCCAGCGCCGGCGGACCGGCGCGGGACGTGCTGGCTTCCGTGTCCGGGCTGCCGGTGGCCGCCATGGCCAGGGCCAGGGGCAGTGCGGCGGAAAGGGCGATCAGCTTGTACTTGAGCATGTCTGGGATCCGGTGCGTCAGGGGCCCACTTTGCGCCCCGGCGGGGGCCGCGGCGTGTGCCAGTAGTGCTGGCTGGGGGCACGATTCCGAGCATACCCCGCCCGGCGTTCAGGCGGTGTCGGCGACGAACCCGGCTTCAGCGGCCATTCGGTCCGCGTGGTAGGACGAACGGACCATGGGCCCGGAGGCCACGTGGGTGAAGCCCAGGGCCTGGCCGGCGGCTTCGAGCGCCTTGAACTCCTCGGGGGTCCAGTAGCGGATCACCGGGTGGTGGTGCGGCGTGGGCTGCAGGTACTGGCCGATGGTGATCATGTCGACGTCGTGGGCGCGCAGGTCGCGCAGGGTCGTCATCACCTGTTCGAAGGTTTCGCCCAGGCCCAGCATGATGCCGGACTTGGTCGGGACCTCGGGATGCTGGGCCTTGAAGCGCTTGAGCAGCTGCAGCGACCAGGCGTAATCGGCGCCCGGGCGCACGTTCGGGTACAGGTCGGGCACCGTTTCAAGGTTGTGGTTGAACACGTCCGGCGGCGACTGCGCCAGGATTTCCAGCGCGCGGTCCATACGGCCCTTGCCGCGGAAATCGGGCGTGAGGATTTCGATCTTCAGCGCCGGCGACAGCGCCCGCGCCTCGCGGATGCAATCGACGAAATGCTGGGCACCGCCGTCGCGCAGGTCGTCGCGGTCCACCGAGGTGATGACCACGTAGCGCAGGCCCATGTCGGCAATCGTGCGCGCCAGGCTGGCCGGTTCGCTGGCGTCGGGCGGCTTGGGCCGGCCGTGGGCGACGTCGCAGAAGCTGCAGCGGCGGGTGCAGACCTCGCCCAGGATCATGAAGGTGGCGGTGCCGTGGCTGAAACATTCGTGGATGTTCGGGCAGCTGGCTTCTTCGCAGACCGTGACCAGGCGGTTCTCGCGCAGCTTGCTCTTGAGCTTCTGCACCGCATTGCCCGAGGGAATGCGCACCCGGATCCAGCTGGGCTTGCGCAGGATGGGCGCGGCTTCGTCGAACTTCACCGGGCTTTTGCCGATCTTGTCGCCGCCCAGCTGCTTCTGGCCTTCCACCAGGGGCGAACCCAGGACCTGCAGCGGGATGGACTTGCTGGTGGACTCGGACATGACGCCTCAGGCGGGAGTGAGATCGGGGAGGCCGGCGACCGGCCGGGCCTGCAGGCCGAGCCGGCGGGACAGGGCCTCGACCAGCAGCGGTTTGACCGCGGCGAGCTCGCCGGGACCGCCCAATTCTAGCATCGAGGTCACTTCCAGGCCCCGGAAACCGCAGGGATTGATCCGCCTGAACGGCTCCAGGTCCATGGCGATATTGAAGGCCAGGCCATGGAAGCTGCAGCCGCGGCGAACGCGCAGGCCCAGGGCCATGACCTTGCGGCCGTCCACGTAGATGCCGGGCGCGCCCTCGCGGCGTTCGCCGTGCACGTTGAAGCCGGCCAGCACGTCGATGACCGCGGCTTCGATGCGGCAGACCAGCTCGCGCACGCCAATGCCCAGGCGGCGCAGGTCGACCATGGGATAGGCCACCAGCTGGCCGGGGCCGTGGTAGGTGACCTGGCCGCCGCGGTCGACCTGCAGCACCGGGATGTCCCCGGCCGCGAGCACGTGTTCGGGTTTGCCGGCCTGGCCCAGGGTGAACACGGGCTCGTGTTCGACCAGCCACAGTTCGTCGGGCGTGTCCGGGCCGCGGGCGTCGGTGAACTTCTGCATGGCGCGCCAGACCGGTTCATAGGCCTGGCGGCCCAGTTCGCGCACCAGCCAGGGCCGGTCGGCCGGCGCCGCGGCGGGCGCCGTGTCGCAGGCGGCCGCTACAGCGTCCACTTCACCGCCGGGTGCTCGCGCAGCGCGCCGTGCGCGGCATCGTAGTCCTCGCGGCTGTGCGCCTCGAAGACCAGGGACACCGACACGTAGTTGCCCTTGGCCGAAGGCTTGATGGCCATGCGGTCGCGGTAGACGGTAAGGCCCAGGGCCTCGAGCACCATCGGCATCACCAGGTGCAGGTCGGCCTCGGCCGACCCCATGGCGCTGATCTCGAAGATGCCCGGGAACTGGAAGCCGTGCTCGGGATTGTCGGAATGGATGGACATGGCCCCATTATGGGGGCGCCGGGCCGCCCGCCCAAGGGCCGGGCGACCGCCGGGGCGGGCCTTATTCGCTTTCCCACCACAGCCAGAAATCGTCGCTCATGCGCTTGAAGAAGCCGCCCTCGGCGACCTCGGCCAGCGCCACCAGCGGGCGTTCGGCGACAACCTTGCCGTCCAGGCTCAGGCGCAGGGTGCCGATGGCCTGGCCCTTGGTGACCGGCGCCGACAGCTGCTTGGGCACGTCCATGCTGGGCTTGAGTTCGCCGTAGCGGCCGCGCGGCACGGTCACCAGCAGCGCATCGGTGACACCCAGCGACACGGTGTCGGCGGCGCCGCGCCAGATCGGGTGTTCGGCCACCTGCTCGCCGGCGCCGTAGACGCTGTGCGTTTCGAAATGGCGGAAACCCCAGTTCAGCAGCGCCAGGTTGCCCTGCTCGCGCAGGCGGAAGCCTTCGTTGCGGCTGTTGGTATCGATGCCCAGCACCACCGACACCAGACGCTGGTCACCGCGCTTGGCCGAAGCGGCCAGGCAATACCCGGCGGCCGAGGTGTGGCCGGTCTTGAGGCCATCGACGCTGTCGTCCTTCCACAGCAGGCCGTTGCGGTTGTACTGCTGGATGCCGTTGTAGGTGAATTCCCTGATCTTGTAGAGCGCGTAGTGATCGGGGAAGTGGTTGATCAGCGCGCGCGACAGCGTGGCGATGTCGCGGGCGGTCATCACGTGGCCGTCGGCGGTCAGGCCGTGCGCGTTTTCGAAGTGCGAACCGGTCATGCCCAGCTTGCTGGCGTAGGCATTCATCATGTCCACGAAGGCCGCCTCGGTGCCGGCCAGGTGTTCGGCCAGCGCGATCGCGGCGTCGTTGCCGGACTGGATGACCAGGCCGTGCAACACGTCGTCGAGCTTGACCTCGGTATTGACCTCCAGCGCGCTGTAACTGCCGTCGGTGCCGGCACCACCCTGGCGCCAGGCGTTTTCGCTGATCTTGACCATGTCCTGCAGCGACGCCCGGCCGGCGGCCACTTCGGCGGCGACGACGTAGGAGGTCATCACCTTGGTGATGGACGCGGGATTGAGCGGCTCGTCGATGTTTTCGCCGGCCAGCACCTGGCCACTGACGTGGTCCATCAGGATCCAGGCCTTCGCGCCCTCGGGCACCGGGGCCTCGGGCGTGGGCGGCGGCGCGACCTCGGGTTTGTCGGGCAGCGGCGTCGGGGCGGGGGCCTGGGCGAAAGCACCGCCGGCCAGCACGGCCGCCAGCAGGAAGGACAGGAAACGGGAAACGGACATCCGGCAAAAACTCCAGTTATTCAGGGCCTGCGCGGTGCGCGGACCGGGGACGAGGCAATGATGCTAGCCCCTATTCAATGAACACGCGCGGGCTGGGCAGGCCCAGGGCGCGCAAGCTTTCGATGACGCTGGTCGCCGCGGGGGCCGCAAGCGGGCCGATGCGCACGCGCCAGAGCTTGTTGCCGTTGACCTTCACCGAGGCGACTTCGACGTCCTCGATGCCGGCGTCTTCGATGAGGCGGGCGATGCGGCGGGCGTTGTCGCGTTCGCGGTAGGCGCCCACCTGCAGGATGCGGCGGCGGCCGTCTTCGGCCACGTGTACGGCGGGCCCGGGCAGCGGGGCCGACGCCGGCAGCGGCGCGGCCGGAGTGGTGGCGGCCACGCGGGGCGCGTCGGCGCCCGGCACCAGGGCCTGCACTTCCACCTTGGCGGTGCCGCTGCGGTCCAGGCCCAGCTTCACCGCCGCGGCGTAGCTGAGGTCGATGATGCGGCCGTCGTGGAAGGGGCCACGGTCGTTCACCCGCACCACCACGCTTTCGCCGGTGTCCAGGCGGGTCACCCGCGCGAAGCTCGGCAGCGGCAGGGTCTTGTGCGCGGCGCTGAAGCTGCACATGTCGTAGATCTCGCGGCTGGACGTGTGCCGGCCGTGGAACTTCTGGCCGTACCAGGACGCGATGCCACGCTCGCGATAACCCTCGGCCCGCTCCAGCACGCGGTAACTCTTGCCCAGCACGGTGTAGGGCGAACGGTTGCCGTAGCGCGCCAGCGGTTCGTGCGTGGGCTCGGGTTCGACCAGGCCGCTGATGTCCAGGCTTTCGCTGGGCGCGGAGTCGGCCACGCCGGGCGCGTACAGGCCGCCGGCGGTGTAGTCCTCGTCGCGGTGTTCGCGCACCTGCAGGCAGGCCGCCTGCAGCGCCTGCGCCGAGGCGGCGGCGGGCGTCGCGGCGACGGCCGCGCGCGGCGTGTCGGCGGCCGGTTCGACCGCGGGCGCCACCGGGCGGGTGGGCTTGCCGGCGCAGGCCGCCAGCAGCAGCACCACGCAGGCCAGGCCGGCCCTCATGGCGCGGCGGCGACCCCGTTGCCGGAAGCGATTTCGCGCGAGAGCTGGTGCACCGCCATCGCGTACATCGGCGAGCGGTTGTAGCGGGTGATCGTGTAGAAATTCTGGAAGCCGAACCAGTGTTCGGTGCCGTCCACGCCTTCCAGGGTCACCAGCGTGGCCTTGTGGTCGTGGCCCAGGGCCTCGGCCGGGCGGTAACCCTTTTCGCCCAGCTCGGCCAGGCTGTAGCGTGCTTCCAGGCCTTCGGGCTTGAAGGCTTCCGCGCCCTCGTCGGCGCGTGCCAGGGCGACCACCGGTTCGCCGGCCTGCCAGCCGTGGGCGACGAAATAATTGGCGACCGAAGCGAAGACGTCGTCGAGCGAGCCGAACAGGTCGCGGCGGCCGTCGCCGTCGCCGTCGCGGGCGTAGGCGCGGTAGCTCGACGGCATGAACTGGCCGTAGCCCATCGCGCCGGCATAGCTGCCCTTGAGCGCGGCCAGGTCGAGGCTTTCTTCCTTGGCCAGCAGCATCACCTGGGCGAGTTCATCGCGGAAGAAGCGGCCGCGGGCGGCTTCGCGCTCGACCTGGGCGGGGTCGCCGCTGACCGGATAGAAAAAGCCCAGCGTGTACAGCGCGTCGAGCACCTGGTAGCTGCCGGTATTGCCGCCGTAGCTGGTTTCCACGCCGATGATGGCGACGATCATTTCCGCCGGCACGCCGGTGTCGGCTTCGACCCTGGCCAGGGCGTCGCGGTGGCGGGCCAGGAACGCCTGGCCGTCGCGGATGCGCTTGTCGGAAATGAAGATCGGCCGGTATTCGCGCCAGGGCTTCACTTTTTCGGCCGGCCGCGACATGGCGTTGACGATGCTCTGGCGGTATTCCGACTTCGCCAGCCAGGCTTCGACCTCGGCGGCCGGCAGGCCGTATTCGCTGCTGGCGTGGTCAAGGAAGACCTGGCGCAGCGCCGGGTCCGGCGACGGGTTGGCGGCGGCCGTGGCGGTTGAAACGGCCAGCAGCAGGGCGGACAGGCGAAGCAGGTAAGTGCGCATGGAAACAAGCATATGGGAATGCCGGCAATTTAACACGGCGTGCGCGCCCACCCGGTTCAGCTAGCCATGAATTTACGGTGCGCATGCACCGACATCACCATGCCAAAACCCACCAGCAGCGACACCGCCGAGGTGCCGCCGAAGCTGACCAGGGGCATGGGCACGCCCACCACCGGCAGCAGGCCGGCGACCATGCCGCCGTTGACCACGACATACACCGAGAAGGTCATGGCCAGGGTGCCGGCCAGCAGGCGGGCGAAACCGTCGCGGGCCTGGGTGGCGATCCACAGGCAGCGTCCGACCACGAACAGGTACAGGGCCAGCACGGTGACCACGCCGGCCCAGCCGAATTCTTCGCTGAGCACGGAAAAAACGAAGTCGGTGGTGTGTTCGGGCAGGAAGTCCAGGTGCGACTGGCTGCCCTGCCCCCAGCCCTTGCCGGTGAGCCCGCCCGAACCGATCGCGATCTTGGACTGGATGATGTTCCAGCCCGCGCCCAGCGGATCGTTCTCGGGGTTCATGAAGGTGAGGATGCGCTCGCGCTGGTGCGGCAGCAGGAAGGGCCAGGCCGCGGGCAGTGCCGCCAGGCCCAGGCCGGCGAACAGGCCGATGCGCCACCAGGCGATGCCGGCCAGGAAGATCGCGAACACGCCCGAGGCCGCCACCAGCATGCCGGTTCCCAGGTCGGGCTGGAGCACGATCATCGCCACCGGCACGCCGATGATGCAGGCGCAGACCGCCAGCACCCGCCAGCCCGGCGGCAGCGGCACTGAGTGCAGGTACCAGGCCAGCATCATCGGCACGGTGAGCTTCAACAGTTCGCCCGGCTGCAGGTAGAACACGCCCAGGTTCAGCCACAGGTTGGCGCTGCGCCCGGTGCCGAACACGAACACCGCCGCCAGCAAGACCAGGCTTCCGGCGTAGGCCAGCGGGGTCCACAGCCGGAACTTCGCCGGCGTCACCCGCGACAGCAGCAGCAGCGCCACCAGGCCGACGCCGAAACGTGCGCCCTGCGACACCACCAGCCGGGTGTTTTCACCCGAGGCGCTGGCCAGCACGACCAGGCTGACCACCATCAGCGCCATCAGCGCCAGCAGCAGCGGCAGGTCCACCTTTTCGAACAGGCGGTCGAACAGTTCGCGGGTCCAGCGCAGCAGGGCACTCACGGTGCCACCTCGTCGGCGACCGGCAGCAGCCAGGCGTCCATGATGCGCCGGGCCACCGGCGCCGCGGCGCCGCTGCCCGAGCCGCCGTGTTCGACCAGCACCACCACGGCGATGCCGGGGTCTTCCACCGGCGCGAAGCCGATGAACCAGGCCTGGTGGCGCAGGTGGTAGGGCAGGTCCTTGGGGTTGGTGCGTTCGGTGCCGCGCCGGCTGACACGCTGGGCGGTGCCGGTCTTGCCGGCCATGCGGTAGGGGGCGCCGACGGCGGCGGCGCGGGCGGAGCCCGTGGGGCCGTGCATCACCGCCACCAGGCCTTCGTTCACCGCAGCAAGGTCTTCGGCGCTTTCGATGACGCGGCGGCCGGGCAGCTGCGGCTCGGGCTGCAGCGGCTGGTTGAAGCCGGCCTGGCTGGCCTGCAGCAGGTGCGGGCGGTAAAGCAGGCCGCCGTTGGCCAGCACGCCGGTGGCCTGGGCCATCTGCAGCGGCGTGGTCACCCAGAAGCCCTGGCCGATGGCGGCGTTGACGGTGTCGCCGGGGTACCAGTTCTGGTTGTACTGCATTCGCTTCCAGCGCCGCGACGGCCGCACGCCCGACATTTCGCCGGCCAGGTCGATGCCGGTGGGCCGGCCGAAGCCCAGGCGTTCGAAGAAGGGGTCGATGCGGTCGATGCCCAGTTCGACCGCCAGCTCGAAGTAGTAGGTGTTCACCGACTGCGCCAGCGACTCGCGCAGGTTCACGCGGCCGTGGCCGCCCGGTCGCCAGTCGCGGTAACCGCGGGGCTGGCCCGGCAGGAAAAATTCACCGGTGGAAAGGGTTTCGTATTCGGGCGTGCGGATGCCCGCTTCCAGCGCGGCCAGGGCCATGAAGGGTTTGATGGTCGAGCCCGGCGGCGCGCCGCCGAGCACGTTGCGGTTGAACAGCGGCCGCGACGGCGCCTGCAGCGCCTGCCAGTCCGGGTGGCTGATGCCGTTGATGAACAGGTTCGGGTCGTAGCTGGGCAGGCTGACCATGGCGAGGATCTCGCCATTGCGCGGGTCGATGGCGATGGCCGCGCCGTGCTGGCCTTCGAAAGCGTCGACCATGGCCTGCTGCAGGCGGGCGTCCACCGTCAGGCGCAGGTCGGTGCCGGGCGTGGCTGGCTGCCGGCGCACCACGCCCAGGGCGCGGCCTTCGACATTGGTTTCGACTTCTTCGTAGCCGATCTCACCGCGCAGGCGGTCTTCGTAATAACGCTCGATGCCGGCCTTGCCGATGTGGGTCAGCGCGGCGTTGCGGCTGTCGCCCATGGCCGCCAGGTCGTCGGCGTCGACGCGGCCGACGTAGCCGATGACGTGCGCGAACAGGTCGCCGTAGGGGTAGCGCCGGGTCAGGTAGGGCACGACTTCGACGCCGGGGAAGCGATGGCGGTTGACGGCCAGGCGCGCCAGTTCACCTTCGCTCAGGCGCAGCTTCAGCGGCACCGGCCGGAAGCTGCGGGTGGCGCGGCGGGCTTCGCGGAAACGTTCGATGTCCTCGGGATCGAGGTCGACCAGGCCGGCCAGGCCTTCGAGCGTGGCGTCGAGGTCCTGCACCTGTTCGGCGACGATTTCGAGCCGGTAGGCGGGCACGTTGTCGGCCAGCAGGCGGCCGCTGCGGTCGTAGATCAGGCCGCGGGCCGGCACGATCGGCCGGGGCTTGATGCGGTTGGCTTCCGAACGCAGCTGGTATTCCTCGTGCTGCAGCACCTGCAGACGGAAATAGCCGCCCGCCAGGCCCAGCAGCGCAAGCGCGATGCCGATGAACCCGACGATGGCGCGCCGGTCGAACTGCGCCGCCTCGGCGTGCAGGTTCTTGAGCTTGCGGCGCGGGATGCTGCGCATGGCGTCAGCTGGCGCGGTCGCGGGTGCGCAGGCGCAGGCCGTCGAGCAGCAGGAACAGCCACGGCCACAGCGCAAAACCCAGCACCGGCGACAGCCAGGTGGTCCAGTGCAGCCAGCCGTTGCCGGCGATGGCGTGGATGGCCTGGTCGACCAGGCGGTCGTTCACCAGCAGCGCGAAGATGGCCAGCGCCTGCTGCCAGAGCGGGAAGAAGCGCAGGCGGGCGCGGAAGCGCTGGACCAGGAAGGCCATCACCACCAGGCGCAGGGCCTGTTCGCCCAGCAGGGTTCCGGCCACCAGGTCGGCGGCCAGGCCGGCGATGAAGGCCGTGCCCAGGCCCACCTGGTCGGGGGTTTCGAGCAGCCAGTAACACAGCAGCATGGCCAGTACGTAGGGGCGGGCCAGGTCCATGCCCTCGGGCAGCGGCACGACCATCAGCAGCAGGGCCAGGAACAGGCCTCCGTAGAGCAGCCAGCCGGAGGGTCCGCGGTTCATTCGACGGGCTCCGCGGCTTCGGTGGCGGCTTCGCTGGCGCCGGCGTCCGCGTCCCCAGGCGCCGGCTCTTCGACCGGAACCGGCGGCGGCGGCAGCGGCGGGCCGGCATCGAGGCCGGTGCGGCTGTTGCTGACCAGAAGCACCTGGACGCCGCGGTCCAGGCGCGCCGCGGGGCGGGCCTCGGCGACGACGAACAACTGCGTTTCGTCGGGCTGCACGCTTTCCACCACGCCCACCGGGAAGCCGGCCGGGAAGCGGCCGCCGATGCCCGAGGTGACCAGGCGGTCGCCGACGCGGATGTCGCCACTTTGCGGAATGCTGGGCAGGCGCAGCATGTCGGTGCGGCCGGTGCCATAGACGATGGCGCGCAGGCCGGTGCGGGCGACCTGCACCGGCACCGCGTGTTCGGGATCGGTAAGCAGCAGCGCGGTGGAATGCCGGGGCGTGACTTCGATGACCTGGCCGAGCACGCCGCCGGCATCGATCATGGCCTGGCCGACGCGCACGCCGTCGTTGCCGCCGACGTCGAGCACGATGCGCTGGCGCGAGGGATCGAGGTCGACGTCGATGATTCCGGCCAGCTGGGCGTCGAGACGGTAGCCGCGGGTGCCGCCCAGCAGTTCGCGCAGGCGCTGGTTTTCCTCGGCCACGGCCAGCAGCCGGTGCAGGCGGCTGGCGTTGACCTGCAGTTCGCGGTGCAGGCGCTCGTTTTCCTGCTGCAGGCTGGCGCGGCTGGTGAAAAATTCGCCGGCGCTGTCGATCAGGCGGCCGGGGGCCGCGGCAAGCCACCACACGGGTTCGGCAAGCGTCGAGAGATGCACGCGCGCCTGGGCGGCGAAACCGCCGCGCAGGTCCGCCACCATCAGCACGGTGGCGATGGCGAGATAGGCCAGCAGCGGTAGCGTGCTGCCGGCGCCGTCGGTCAGGCGCGGCGCCGGGTTTCCAGGATAGGCCACGGCGTCATCCGGATAAGGACTGCGCCTGCAAGCAGGCTCACTCGGCCGAGAAGAACTCGTTGCCGTGCATGTCGATCAGTTCCAGCGCCCGGCCGCCACCACGGGCGACGCAGGTGAGCGGATCGTCGGCGACGTGCACGTGCAGACCGGTTTCTTCGGAGATCAGCTTGTCGAGGTCACGCAGCAGGGCGCCACCGCCACTGAGCACGATGCCGCGTTCGGCGACGTCGGCGCACAGTTCCGGCGGGGTCTGTTCCAGCGCCTGCTTGACGGCGCTGACGATGCCGCTGAGCGGTTCGTGCAGGGCTTCAAGCACTTCGTTGGAGTTGATCACGATCATGCGCGGCACGCCCTCGGCGAGGTTGCGGCCCGACACTTCGAACTCCTTGACCTGGGCCTGCGGAAACGCGCAGCCGATCTCGAGCTTGATGCGTTCGGCGGTGGTTTCGCCGATGAGGGTGCCGTGGTTGCGGCGCACGTAGTTGATGATGGCTTCGTCGAAGCGGTCGCCGCCGATGCGCACCGACTGCGAATAGACGATGCCGTTGAGCGAGATGACCGCGACCTCGGACGTGCCGCCGCCGATGTCGATGACCATCGAGCCGCGGGCTTCGTCGACCGGGATGCCGGCGCCGATCGCGGCGGCCATCGGCTCTTCGATCAGGTAGACCTCGCGGGCACCGGCCTCTTCGGCCGATTCCTTGATGGCGCGACGCTCGACCTGGGTCGAACCGCAGGGCACGCAGATCAGCACGCGGGGGCTGGGTCGCAGGAAGCGCGACTTGTGCACCTTCTTGATGAAC